>VHCR01000350.1 GCA_016871655.1 Verrucomicrobiota bacterium | reverse complement strand
CGAATTACCTAAAAAGCATCGCTGGTGATGGCAATATTCTCAATCTTGCTCAAGAAGATTCGAATACTGCCGTGCGGAATCAAATGAAAGCAGATACTCCGACCAATATTGCAGCTTGATTTGAAGTGATCCGCTTCACTTCAGAAATCCTCGATTCTTCCAGAGGCAGCTTGCTCCTGAAGCTACTGTTAACAACAGCGTAATCCCAATCAACGTGGGGCCAAGGTAACTCCATGACCAAGCTATCCAGTCTTGATTGGGAGAAAAGAGTTGTTGGACCGAGAGGAGCATTAAATAAAAAAGGATCGTAGCAAATTGCCATCCCGTTTTGTGCTTGCCGAGTCGATCAGCGGCAATAACCACTCCTTGTTCAGTTGCGATGAGGCGTAGTCCTGTGATCAAAAATTCTCGCGCAATGATAATAGTTACAGCCCAGGCAGGAAGGGCATGAAAGGGAATGAGACAAATGAAAGCTGCTGAAACAAGCACCTTATCGGCCAATGGATCAAGCAGTCGACCAAAGTTAGTGCACTGATCATAGCGACGAGCAACAAAACCATCTAACCAGTCGGTAAAAGCTGCGAGAGAAAAAAGAAAAAAAGCAGCAGGTAAAGACCAGGTCGTTTGGAATGTTAAGAAACCCACGAAGAGCATCGTTAGAAAGATCCGTGAGAGTGTTAATTGATTAGAGAAAGTCATGACAACAATTCAGGAGAATATTCTTAATAAGAAAATTCAAATTGTAAATCAAGTAAGGTTGAGAGAGTGAAGTGTTGACAGTTTAGGAAAATTTCGGCCATTCAAGAGAGTCGTGCAGAAACTCAAATTTTTTTCCCTCATCCTTGCTTCCGGTATACTTTTTCCGATACTCTTAGAGGAATATTTTTTCCATGGGACGTTGTTTTTATTTTTTGTTGGTTGTGCTTTTGACTTCATTAATTGAAGTTAGTTCGTTCAATGCCATAGCTTCCGATGAGAAAGAAAAATCATCCGCGACGTACAGTGAAAAAGAATTTGAGGCGATGGCCCTAAAATTGCGCCAACAGGCTATTGAATCGACGAGAGTTCCCCGAGTAGAAACGAAATCACCGCTTGCATTATTAGGAGGACAAGGCTTCAATCGCTATCCTTGGAAGCGTGATGTTTTTACTACGGTTTTTTGGATTGGAGAGCGTCCTACGGCGCGCAATCCTGTTCCAAATAATAAAAGTACGTGGGATGCAAATTGGGCGCGTAACTTTGGCGGATACGATAATCCAAGTCCTTCAGCTCGGCAAAATTTCATTCCGAAGGGATTTACTCCTCGCCAAAATCCTTTTTATTGCGCTCTTCCTTATAATGACATTAGTCATGGGTCAACCAAACCAGATGCGCGTCGTCTCATTCCTTGGTTTAAAGATGTTTTTGTAAAGCCAGGACAATCGGTGCTCAAAGGCCGTTGGATTGCGATTCATCATGGAGGGCGGACTTGCTTTGCTCAGTGGGAAGATTGCGGGCCTTTT
>VHCR01000349.1 GCA_016871655.1 Verrucomicrobiota bacterium | reverse complement strand
TACAACGGCTACAAAGTTTATTTTGAAGATGGGGGACAGATTATCGAGCCCCATGCGACTTCGATCATCAAGTTAGTCGATAGCATGCAGGGAGAAAAATATGAACCGCTTCCTGTGGCGCAGCAAGGAACGCGCGTGATGTTGGGAGAAGAGATTGATCAGGCTTACAAAAAACGCTTGAAGACATTGATCCTCGAGCCATCGCTTTTTCAAACGCAAAAACAACTTAAAGTTGTCTATACACCATTGCATGGTGTAGGTGGTGTCATCATTGTGCCACTACTCCAAGAGCTAGGAATGACCTGCCTTCCCGTCGAGTCCCAAATGAAACCAGATGGTTGGTTCTCAACGGTCAAATCTCCCAATCCTGAAAATGCGGAAGCACTCACCCTCGGTATCGCATTAGCAAATGAAAAAAATGCAGATCTCGTTTTAGCAACGGACCCCGATGACGACCGCATGGGTGTTGCCGTGCGCAATGCGAATCGAGAGATGGAACTGCTCACCGGAAATCAAATTGGAGCGTTGCTGCTTTGGTATCGATTAAAACAACTTTTCGCGAAAGGCATCCTCAATGATCAAAATAAAAACCATGCCGTTGTTATCAAAAGTTTGGTGACCACTGAACTTCAAAAAGTCATCGCCGGAAAATTTGGCATTCGCTGTGTCGAGACGCTGACCGGTTTTAAATACATTGGCGCTAAGCAGGAGAAATACGAAAAGGAATTGTCAGCGGCGATTCAAAAATCGTATCGCCAGTTGAGCGAGGCAGAAAGCCGAGAGGCGCGCCTTCATGCTTCGAGCTATTTTGTTTTTGGAGGCGAAGAAAGTTACGGCTACAACATGGGAGATTTTGTACGCGACAAAGATGGAAATGCTGCGGTCCTTTGTTTCTGCGAGGTTGCTGCCTATGCGGCAAGCCAAAATCTTTCACTCATCGCACTCTTAGATCAAATTTATTCTGAGTTTGGAGTTTACTCGGAACGAGGAGAGTCGTTGGCGTTTGAGGGGGCCGAGGGGGCTTATAAAATGAAACGCCTCATGGAATCCTATGAAAAAAATCCGTTAAAAAAAATTGTAGAGATTCCCGTAACTTCACTTCGCGACTTTGACGCAGAAGATCTTTGCGACAGCGAGGGAGAGGTCTATCCCAAAGAAAAAATGTTAATGATCAAACTCGAAGGAGATCGCCAAGTCGTCGTTCGTCCTTCCGGTACCGAACCAAAAATTAAATTTTATCTTTTTACGGCACGGAGACCAGTGGCAGGAAGATTTTCTTTGGAAGAAATAAAAAAGATAAAATTGGAGCTAGAGCAAGAATTAGAGCAGCTCTGGGGATGGTTGAAAAAAGATTTAGAAGATCGTGTGATGCAGAAAATTTAAATTTTCCGCTTGACAAGGCATGGTGTTTAAAAGTACCGTTTCTCGCTGCAAATTTCTTGGATCTGTGTATAGCGCATTCGAGATAAAAGGAACTCAAGGTCTAATTTGCTTAAAAATCTCTAAACATCTCACTCTTAAAATTTGTATTCCCCCCGATGGCTTC
>VHCR01000348.1 GCA_016871655.1 Verrucomicrobiota bacterium | reverse complement strand
CGCTAGCAAGGCTTCAGAGCGTGCTGCTACCGAGGTAACAGTAGCGATGACAACGCTGCTAGCGCTAAAAATAACAAGTAGAAATTCCTAAAATTCATTCGTCATTGGTATATAAGAAGAATTTTTTTTAGATTTAAAAAATGCTTTCTAGAGCGTCGTGAATTTCTCGAGCTCCATTACCTTCAAGCGCGCGATCAATTTCCTCGAGGCGATGAATGAGATCAATAACTTCCTTGCGAGCATAGGGACCTCCTGCAGCCTCGCAGAAATGAGTCCGACAGGCAAAAGGACGATTATTGTAAATCATGCAGCGAGCTGTTACTCGATGCAAGAGCTTGCAAGCACCATCAGCGCGTGAGGGGAGCTCTTTTCTTCCTGTTGCTCGCAGGCCCTTGGCAGCAACCAGCGCTTCTCCCTTTGTGAGAAAAGGAGTTTTTCCTGTTAAAAGAAAATGGCAGCACTCCGTCTTAAGTGTGCAGTTGCGCTCGATTGGCCGGTGTCCCAGTTCTTCATAGATGGCTTTGATCTCACTAATAGCTGAGTCAAAATCGGAGTGTTTTCTGCGGTGCATATTTTTTGATAGAACAGAGTCTATGGTTTTTAGTACGATCAAAAAATGCAAATCTTTAAAAATTTTACGATTTTCTTTTTGATCACCTTAGTGCTTTGGTTGACAGGCTGTGCTCAATTTAATCGCATCTACGATCAACCGGCCTATAAACCACATGATCCTTCCAAAGTCGTGGTGAAAGTTTCTCTTGATCAGCAGATGGTTTATGTGATGGAAGGAAAACGACCGCTGCTCGTCACAGCTTGTTGTGTTGGGATTCCTAGCCATCCAACGCCGAAAGGAAATTTTGAAGTTACTCGCAAGGAGCGCAACAAACGCTCTGGAAGTTATGGATTTTGTATTAACAAAAATCAAATTAAGGCGGTTGAGGCTGGACATGGCTCTGGGCGTTACGTTGGTTATCCGATGCCCTACTGGGTTGAATTCGCACCTGCCTATGGATTCCATCAAGGCTGGGTTTGGCCAATCCCGCGCAGTCATGGCTGTATCCGCCTTCATGCCAATGATGCTGGAAAATTTTTTCAACTCGTGAGAGTCGGAACGCCGATCAAAATTGCTAAGACTCAACCCGAAGATCGTACTTTTGGTTTAAAATTTGGCCGTCCTAAAGATTATAACTCACCCGATGCTCCTTCGGCAACTTTGGTTTCTCCGAGTTATTTTGAGCAACTCAAGAAAGTTTTTCTCCTTGAGGAAACAAATTCTCAAAACAAAAAATAGAGTAATTTTGTGACAGCGCCTTCGCCACGCATTAATCTTCGCACTCCTGAAGTCATGCAGGAGGTGCAAGCAAAAGTCGAACAGCATTATCACAGTTCGCTCGTTGAAAAAATTCGTGCCGATGGTGGAATTTTTAGAATTGGAAAAACGAATTTTTATTTAGCTAAGCAATTTGGGTTTTGCTATGGCGTTGAGAGGGCGATTGATCTGGCCTACGCGGCGAGGAAAGTTTTTCCAGAAGCGCGACTTTTTTTGGTTGG
>VHCR01000347.1 GCA_016871655.1 Verrucomicrobiota bacterium | reverse complement strand
TAACTCAGCCAGGAACCGCGCTTCTCCACAATATTTTTTTCCAGCGCGAGGTCGAGCAAGGAACCCGTGTTGGAAATTCCTTCGTTGTACATGATGTCAAATTCTGCCTCGGTAAATGGAGGAGCGACTTTATTTTTCACGACCTTGATACGCGTGCGATTTCCTGTAACCGTGCCATCGCTCTGCTTCAGGGCGCCGATACGACGAATGTCAACACGGACGCTCGAGTAAAATTTAAGAGCTTTACCACCTGGCGTTGTCTCAGGATTGCCAAACATGACTCCAATTTTTTCACGAATTTGATTCGTGAAAATAACGCATGTGTCGGCCTTGGAAATAAAAGCCGTCAGCTTGCGCATCGCTGCGCTCATGAGACGTGCTTGAGCACCGACGACTGAATCACCAATCTCTCCCTCGAGTTCTCCTTTGGTTACAAGAGCAGCAACGGAATCGAGCACAACGACATCAAGGGCGTTGGAGCGGACGAGCGTTTCACAAATTCGCAGAGCTTCCTCACCCGAGCTTGGTTGAGAGACAAGCAAGTCTTCCAAATTGACTCCCAACTTCCGCGCATAGATCGGATCAAGCGCATGCTCGACGTCAATGAAAGCTGCGAGGCCTCCTTTTTTCTGAGCTTGAGCAATCACCGAAAGTGTGAGTGTTGTTTTTCCTGATGACTCCGGTCCAAAAATTTCAACAATCCGTCCTTTTGGAAAACCACCAACACCGAGTGCACGATCGATAAGCAAGTTTCCCGTTGGAATCACTGAGATCCCCTTGGCGCCTTCTTCTCCAAGCCTCATGATCGCACCATCACCATAATCTTTCGCAATTTGTTGAATCGCTAAATCAAGATTTTTAGCACGAGCAGCTTGTTCTTTAGCGGTTGCAGCAGAGGTCTTGTCATTAGTAGCGTCGTCTTTTGCCATAGGAAAGGAAAGTGAAGAGGTGAAAAAAATTTAAGGAATTGAAGAGTTTAAGAAGTTTATTTGCTCAAGCAAATGTTTTTCTTTTCTTTTTGGAGAAATTTTTACTCGAAATTTTGTTTTACCTGTAGCCTGTAGGCTGTAGCCTGTAGGCTCTTCATGAAATCCCTTCCCACATCGTTCTTGCCGCGCCTGCTAAGCACTCTCGGTCTTTGGGGCCTCATCATCGGTGTTGTTTGGATGAAATCAGAAATCGGTTATTGCTTGGTCATTCTGGCAGCAGCCCTCGGCTCGCTCTGGGAATATTTTTGGCTTTTAAAAATCAGCAACCTCCCTCGGAACTGGCGAATTGGTTATACGGCAGGAATCTCACTTCTTCTTGGAAATTGTTGGCTTTTGCACAGCGTTGCAATCAGCAAGGAAAGTATCTTTGCTTTTGATGCAGCCGTCATCGTGTTGACGGTTATCTTTCTTTTTTTTCGAGAATTTTTTCGTCCTCAAGATGCCCAGCGAACTTCGGCTGAAGGGATAGCCTTCACACTTTTTGGTGTGATCTACATCCCGTGGTTTTTTTCTTTCACTTTAAAAATCCTCTATCTCTTGCCTCGAACAGCCACAGGAGAGCTAACTGGAACTTACTACGCACTCTTGTTAATTGTGATT
>VHCR01000346.1 GCA_016871655.1 Verrucomicrobiota bacterium | reverse complement strand
ATCATCTGGACCAAGACGATAACGTGGTTGTGCTTGTTCCGGAACAGCAGTCACAGCATGTTCTCCCAAAGACCCTATAGAATCGGCTCTAGGAGCCGCAGCAGCTTCGTCAGTTGGCTCCTCGCCTGCTACGGCCGCTGTTGTTGTTGCTGCTGTCGATGACGGTAAAGTGTTGATGCCTTCTATAAGATTTACTGTTTCTGTTGTTGATCGTTGCTCATCAGAAAGCCTGCGTCCAGCTTCTTCTTGTCCAACACCAGCCCGCTTTTCCTGCTCAGAACGTTCTGCTCCCCTTTCTAACATCGGAAGCGCTTGCAGAGAAAAAGTTGTTTCTAATAAAAATAGGAGGAGACTAAGTAATGGGAGGAATTTCATTTTGCGAAGTGTCTATGTCTTTGCCTCAGACGTCAAATAAAAATTATTTGTGAAGGCTCACTTCTGTCAAAAATAGAAATCTCCAGTTGAAGTAGAGCCTGTCCAAAGGTGAGTCGTTTTTGAAAATGCAGGTCTATTGTTGTTTGATGATCGATGTTACTTCGTCTGAAACACCAGAATTCATCAAGCTTCTGGAATCATAACACTAAAACAGAGATCGCCTAAGACAGAGTCTAGTTTTTACCTGTTACCTGAAAATCTGTAACCTGTTTGCTTTATCCCTCAGCCCTCAGCTTTCTGCCTAGCAGCTCCCGCATCGCTTCACGAGGAGTTTTATTTTGATGAAGGAGGGAGACGACGGCGTCGATGATGGGGACTTCAATATTCAGTTTTTGCGCGCAAGCTTGTGCGCTTCGAGCTGTAAAGAGTCCTTCGGCAACCATCACCATCGAGTGCTGAATGTCGTCGGATGATCTTCCCTGGCAGAGTTGCAAGCCTGCTTGATAGTTGCGACTGTGAGAACTAAAGCACGTTGCAATTAAATCACCTACGCCACTCAATCCACTAAAGGTCTGTCTATCTCCGCCCATGGCCACGCCAAGACGAGTCATCTCCGCAAGAGCTCGGGTGACAAGACCAGCCTTTGCATTTTCTCCCATGGCTAAACCATCAGAAATTGCAGCAGCAATCGCAAAAATATTTTTTAACGCACCACCAAGCTGAATACCACGCACATCCAAACTACTGTAAGCACGATACGATGTCCCTTCAAACAAAGAGAGCAATTTTTCCGTTAATTGCTCCCCTTCACATCCCAAGACTCCTGCCGCCGGTAAACCACGAGCGATGTCCCCTGCTAGGTTCGGACCAGAGAGAACTGCAATCGAGGCATGTGGAAAAATCTCCGCCAAGACTTCACTCATCAACTTTCCGCTTCCGTGCTCAATACCTTTCGTACAAGAAATGATTGTTCCGGAAAAATGAGGTGCAATTTTTGCAAAAGCCGTTGCAACATTTCGTAAAAATTTGGAAGGAATCACAAAAAAAATCACCTCAGCCTCAGCGCACTCTATCAGATCATTCGTGAGATGAATATGTTTTGGAAAGATAATTCCTGGAAGATAACTCGGATTGAGGCGTGAACTTTGAATTTCTTCCACATGATGAGGATTGTGTCCCCAAAGCCTTACAAGATGGGCTCGCTGAGCCATTGTTA
>VHCR01000345.1 GCA_016871655.1 Verrucomicrobiota bacterium | reverse complement strand
CTCCACTGTCAAGACGTTCATTGATCTTCTCTTGTATTGTTTGAACATGTTGAGGAAAGGTCGTGTTGAGCCATTCTGACTTGGTTTGAAGATCTAAAAACCCATCATACTGCTGCCGAGTCGCTGCGAGAGCCATCTCCCAACCCGCATCAAAGTCAGTGACATATTGTTGCGCCTCTCCCATGATCCTTGCATGTTCCGTTACTAAAGGATCACTCACTACATTCCTTACTCTGTCGAGTATTCCTGGAGTCGTGGGTTGACGAATGGCTGTTGTTAATTTGTTCACATAAGATTCCATGAGCCTTTCAAGCACTGGCGTTCTTTGTTGATATTGAAAAATGTTTTCAAAATTATTTTTGAAAAATTGAACAAACTTTTCACCTTGCCCTCGTATAGCAGCAACTTTCCTCTCAAAAGACTCAGCAAGTTCAATCTGATGAGAAGACGTACCAGTCTGTAACAAAGCACGCTCTACCATTTGAGTTCGTGGATAGATTTGTTGATTAACATAACCCTGAGCTTCGTTGCGAAAGCGTTTCTCTTCTCTCTCTGCAGGTGCTGCAGTTGCAGTTTCTTGAACTCTAAACTGAGAAGAACTTCTTCTCCTGCTATTACCGCTTCCATCTCCATCAGAGAATCTGCTTCGCTCTTCTTTGACACTACGAGCATCAGGAATTCGCTCATACCCCTCTCTTCCTCGATATTTAAAACAAGCTGCCGCTCCCGCAAGACTAGCAATGACGGCTGCGACATACTCAGCATCTTCCGTCCAAGATCCATCAGACTCATTTTGCTCTCCCTCATTCTTATCACCAAGCAAGGGAGAGTTTTCCTCTGTTGCAACATTCAACAATGGAGTATCACCAGTCACGCTAGAGCCATTGGAGTAATGAGAACTAAGCAACAAGGCGACACTCCACAAAAAAAAGAAACATGAAAAAAGAGGGGGAGAAACTTTCATGAGATTGGTAAATTTTGAAGATATTTTTTAATCTATACTGTCATGAATAATTGATTAATCGGAATATTTCACGAAGATTCGTTGAGAGGCAGAGCGCAGCGTGATGCAATGAGCTTAAAATATCCGGGGTAGCTCCCTTCAGTCTTGCTCCTACAGCGTACAGCCTATAGCCTACAGCCTATGTCTTCCTCTCCCTATTCCCGCAAAAATCCTTTCCCTGCGACGCTTGCTATCAATCATAAGCTCACAAGTCATGATTCTGCAAAAGATACGCGCCACTACGAAGTTTCGATTGCTGGCTCAGGGCTTGCTTACGAGCCGGGAGACTCGCTCGGCATTTTTCCTGTTAATGATCCGAATTTGGTCGATGAACTGCTTGAGGTTCTCGGCTTTCAAGGCTCTGAGGAGGTCCCCGATCCAAACGACCAAATCATCCCAATTCGCGAAGCATTGCTTCGTCATTACATCATCACAGAACCTTCTAAGCAGCTCCTGGCTGCCATCGCCGAGCGTGATGCCTCCGCAGCTCATTTGGCAACGCTGCACGCTCCCGAATCAAAAGAGCATCTCGAGAAATATCTTTGGGGCCGCGAAGTCATCGATCCTCTCTTGGATCATCCCGAGGCTC
>VHCR01000344.1 GCA_016871655.1 Verrucomicrobiota bacterium | reverse complement strand
TCCCAAGAGCGAGCCAAGGAAAAGGTTAACAACGTCTGACCAGGGGTTGTAGCTTTGAAAATCCAAATCTCATCAACTGCGCCTCCAACAAGATGAGAAGGGCCCTTTCTGATGTTTTTGCTTTGAAATGTTAAAACATCAGAAGAAGAAAATGTCGGACTCCAATCAAAACCAGTGCTAGCAGGATTGCTCTCCAAAACGACTTTAACAAGAGCGCCATTAGGGATGGTCACTTTTGCCTCATCATTATTTTCATGCAAAAGAATGGTCACAGGTTGAGCGTCTGTTTCCTCAAAGCTTTTTTGAAAGGCAGCGACTGTTCTATTACTATCAGCTGGCTGAATTGTTGCTCCATGAGCGGTAGCTAATGCCAAAGCCAAGAGAGAGGAGAGAATCAAGGATTTCATGATTTTGATAGGTCGAACCTTATTTAGTTGTCGAGGTAGAAGTTGTTGTTGCTGGATCTGCGGGAGTTGGCGCAACGACATTAATTTTGAATTCACATGTTTGAACGATCATATGACTCGTATCGAAGTAATAAAAATCAACGGTAGTGGTTCCTGTCTTATAGGGCAGGCAAGTAAGCAAAAAAGATTCATTCCATTCTAGTTGATTCGTAAAATCATTAATAGACATTCTTCCATGATTAGGATCAACCCCAATTGGAATAATGAGTGCATGTCCATCACTACTCATATTGTATGCCCACGATCCTCCATTATCGATAATCGGAAGTTCAAAAATGATCTCTGGCGTACTCGCTGTATTGTTTTGATCAAAAACGATTGTGTGAGGCACATTGGCATCTGATAAGTGCAGAACTAAGTCATTCGAATTTTGATCATCAGCACGCAGAGCGGAAAGACTGAAGAGAAGTGAAAAAACAAGGAAGGATATATTTTTTATTTTCATAGACTGGGAATCTAATCTTGAAGGTTCAAATTTGCAAATTTTATTTATTTCTTTTTTTAAGATGCAACTCTCGCAACTCATTTCCGAGATAATTCAATGTCATCAAGAGGATTAACAGCAAAAGCGCTGGAAAAAGAAGTGTCCACCAGGCTCCCTTGAGAGGATTGATAGCAGCGGCCCCCTCTGCCAATAAAGATCCTAGGCTGGCCATTGGAGCTTGTACTCCTAATCCTAAAAAACTTAAAAAAGCTTCATCGATGATGACGGCAGGAATAGAAAGAGTCAAAGTCACCATTAAAATTCCTACAAGATTTGGAAAAATATGACGACAAAGAATCATGACAGGACGTTGTCCCAAGATTTGAGCAGCAGCAACAAACGGTCTTTCTTTTAAGGAGAGAGTTTGACCTCGCACAAGACGTGCCATCGTGAGCCATTCGATGAAACCGAGACTCACGATTAAAATTAAAATTCTAGAAGAGCCAACCAACCATGACCAACCCACGTGATTTGCAGTTTGTTGTAATCGCTCATTAAAGGCATTGATAAAGATGAGAATAAAAATGAGTCGCGGAATCGAGTAGAGAATGTCAATGAAGCGCGTCATTCCTGCATCACACCATCCTCCCGCGTACCCAGCAATCATTCCATAAGACGTTCCAATAAGGAGGGTGATCAACGCTCCA
>VHCR01000343.1 GCA_016871655.1 Verrucomicrobiota bacterium | reverse complement strand
TTCGCGCTGAGTCATTGACCTATAGTCGTTTCATGGAAGGTCTCAAAGCCGCTGCGATCGGTCTCGATCGTAAAGTTCTTTCTGACCTTGCAATCAACGATGCGAAAGCTTTCGCTGCCATCGTTGCGCAAGTGAAGGCTGCACTGGCTCAGAAGCAGAGTGCCGTTTAGTAAGAAGTATATTTTTTAATCCGGATATTTCTAAGTCTACTCAAGCTGAGTTGCTATGAAATATTCGGATTAATTTTAAATAGTTAAAACATGAAATTGATCTCCCCATTACTTTCTGCAGCGGTAAGCCTTTTGGCTTTTTGCTCGTTACCAAATCATCTCTATGCCACCAAGAAATCTGCAGAGGTTTTAACTGAGGCAACACTAAATTCTGTATCTAATATTCAACTAAATTGGAAGCAAACAGACTTTCCTGATGGTTGGTTTTCCTACGATCCTTATAAGAAACCCACTCTGAGTGGACCAGAGTCCGTGACTCTGCATCAAGGTGATACCTTGTCGGTATCAATTGAAAATCCCAGAAATGATATTTATTTTGGTTCGTTCGGCTCTCAGGAACTTGATATGGCTTCTAATACCATCACTCGCACTTGGAAGTCTTGGTATGAAAATCAGTCCGACATTCTTGAGGACCTGACATCGAATTATATTAATAAATTAAGATTTGCTAGAGTAGAACAACGTTCTTTTTATCCATTCTTAAATGATCAGTCTCCTCTCAATTTTTATTTCTTAGCAAACGCGTGCGGAGAGGTAACAATTACATTTTATGTACTAAAGGCAGAGTGTACCCAAAATCATTCTTTTCGAGTAAGAAGGAATTCGGAACAGGAGGTTAGTTTTTGGACTCTTACTGTTAACGTCGTTGAATAGCTTCTAAAGTCAAAAAATGCTTAGGAAAAATTTTTTATTTCGATTGGAATAAAATATCATTAGACTTCTTTTTTAAAAAAAACTTCATGCAAACTGATATTGATCAACTTCGCCAAAAGGCGCTCGCAGCTCTAGAAACAGCTTCTGATGCAGCTTCGTTAAAGGAGGTCCGCGTTCACTATCTCGGAAAGACAGGAGCGATTTCGCAACTCAGTGAAGGAATGCGTCATCTTTCAAAAGAAGAACGTCCTGTTGTTGGAAAATTGCTCAACGAGCTGCGAGCCTCGTTTACAGAAGCTCTCGAGGCGAAGGAGGCCGCTCTTGCCTCAGCAGCAGACGCTGCTCTTTTTGCTAATCTTGATCCAACACTGCCGGGAACGCGTGTTGTTCAAGGTGGGATGCACCCACTTACGCTTTTGACGGATCGTGTGATTCAGATTTTTCGCCGACTTGGTTTTGCGATGGCAACGGGTCCCGATATCGATAACGAGTGGTATTGCTTTGATGCGCTTAACACGCCAGCGCATCATCCAGCGCGCAACGATCAAGATACTTTTTATTTTCCTGATGGACGTTTGTTGAGAACACAGACTTCAACAGTCCAAATTCGCGCGATGGAGCAAGCGCCACCGCCGCTTCGCATCGTGGCTCCGGGATCAGCCTACCGTCGCGATGAAGTCGATGCAACGCACCTCTCTCAATTCACGCAGATGGAA
>VHCR01000342.1 GCA_016871655.1 Verrucomicrobiota bacterium | reverse complement strand
GGGCACGCGATAAGCTTGTTCTTTTTCCTTAGAACTGCGTTCTCAGATCTCACGTTATCTTCGGATAGCGCTTCGATTTTCGGCCTTGTTCTAAGAAAAAATTTCAGCGCTTCTAACATGCCCTTTTCAATTTAATACACTATAGAGATGAATGGCACAGAAGTTGAAATTTTACCATCAGCCAAGAAAGATTTGCGCCGTGGTTTCGGTTTTTATGAACGACAAACTTCAGGAGTGGGTCTCTATTTTGTTGATAAGCTTTCTGCAGAAGCTCAAGCATTGCAATTTACCGCAGGCATTCATTCCAAGAGAGGAAAACTCTTCCGTGTAAAATCCAAAAAATTTCCTTACTGGATTTATTGCCGCATTTCCGACTCTATGGTTTATGTCAGAGCTTTTCTCAATGCACGCCAAAACCCATCAAAAATTCAGCAACGTGAAAAGAAGGAAGAAAAATTTCTTTAAGTGTGGCGTCTTGATCATCGCTAGTTTGGCTTATTTGCTTGGTTTGGGAGTCATGACTTCCAAGGCGGTCGCTATCGACAATGCTCCGCTCGAAAGTCGACAGTTAAAGCTGCTTCGAGGTCAGCAACAAAGCTTTTATCAAAATCAGCAGGCTTTCTCCTGTCAATCGCACGCTTCTCCTCAGGGGGTAGTTTGTTACTCCAAATTGCAGCATCAATTCGCGCCAAAAAATTATGCAACGCGCTCTTTTTTTGGAATTCAGAATTCCTGGATTGGAAAAAAAGTGGTTGGTGATGATGTTAAAATGGCTTGGTGGGGATCTCAAAAGCACCTAGCGAAAAAAGTTTTTCCGACCACTAATTTTTCTCATCCCTCTGGAACGCTGGTGGAAAGGGTATTTCCGACCGCTTCTTATCCCACAAAAACATTTTATCCAGATGCCAAGGCACAAGGAGGCCTCGATCACGATTTTAAAAAAGCGCTGCAGCAAAAAAAAACTCCCGAACAAGCTAGAGAGTTCCTAGAAAAAGAGACTCAGTAATTTCAAAAATTTTTTCTGTAACCTGTAACCTGTAACCTGTAACCTGTCCCCATGACTGATTCCCTAGAACAACTCATCACAGGCTGTGTTAACGTTCACAGCAAAGCAGAACTTCAAGCTAAACTAAAGCTCGGACGTCCTCTTCGCATCAAGCTTGGTGTCGATCCCACTTCTTCCGATATTCATCTTGGACACACGGTTGTTTTGCAAAAGTTGCGGCAATTTCAGGAGCTCGGACATCAAGCTGTTCTGATCATCGGTGACTACACTGCAATGATTGGTGATCCGAGTGGCCGTTCAACGACTCGGCCACATCTTTCGTTGGAACAAATTTTAGAACACGCGAAGAGTTATCAGTCGCAAGCCTTTAAAGTTTTGGATCCTGAAAAAACCGAACTTCGTTTCAATAGTGAGTGGCTGGCCCCGATGACCTTTTCTGATGTGATCAAGCTCAACAGTCGCGTGACGTTGCAGCAGATGTTGCAGCGGGAAGATTTTCGCAATCGTGTCGATCAAGGTCATGCGATTCATTTGCACGAGCTGCAGTATCCGGTGATGCAAGGCTGGGACTCGGTCATGGTACGAGCTGATGTGGAATTGGGAGGAACCGATCAACTT
>VHCR01000341.1 GCA_016871655.1 Verrucomicrobiota bacterium | reverse complement strand
AGTATCAAGACGGCCGATATTAGAAGAGACGGTTCCTTTTTCAGAAGGAAGGATCTTGGACATTTCATAATAGCGCCCAAAAAGGTCATCAATTTTATCTATGATTGCTTGATCTGTTTTCTCCAGCTCTTGTTTCGCTTGGATTGCCTTCCCTCTAGCCTCAATGGCTGATGCTGCGGCTTTGTCGGCTTCTGCTTCGAGGTCCTGGGCAACGGCCTCTAACTGTTGAGAGGTTACATATTTTTGATTTGAGTCTTGGAGAAGACGAGTGAGGTCTTGTGCTGCTGGTGAGTTTGAATCGAGTGCAAAGAATTCAGGCGATGCCAAAAATGATGTTAATGTCGCGATTTCTTCATCGAGTTGAGGTGTAGCAGCTCGGTTGGCAGAAGCTTTTAAAAAGCTCTTACGATTGAGATGGTCCTTTAATTTTTTTCTTAATTGCGGAGGGCCTTGTGAGTTCAATCGGCTGATTTCAGCCAGCACAGCTGCATAGGCTACTTTGAAAGCTTCCTCGTCGGTGGGAGACGAAGGTGTGACTTTGGGCAGTGATGCACTGCTAAATTTAGCAGACTCAGTTTGTTGAAGTTCCTTAGAAAGTTTTTGAACAGTTGCTTCTGACTCAATAGCAGTTTTAACTGCTGCACTAGCTAAAGGAACAAATTTTTTATTAAATTTACTACCTAATGTTGTTGAGCCTAATTGAACATTCCTGGAAAAACTATCTGCATAACAGGCATCGGTCTTAGCTTTTTCAATTGCCTGTTTAAACTTAGCATATTTTTCATGTTGCTCATGAGGAGAAAGAGAGCTTTTACTTAATGCATCTAGGTAATCGAGATGATATTTTTCTAATTGAGCAAATTTGCTAAAAATACGAAATTTGGATTGAGCATTAGAAACAGCTTTAAAAAGCACTGCTCGTTGTTTGAAGGAGTAGATATGAGTTTGTTTTTCAGCTTGCTCTATTTGTCGATGCCAAGAAGCTTTCCCTGCCAATGCTCGGGTATAAGCCTCTTTTACCTCAGCGCTATGAGCTCTAATATCAAATTTGAGTGAAGCATTAGGATCGCTAGTAGAATCAATACATGTAATTGAAGATTTAGCAGTTCGTTCTCTAATAGTCTGTTCAGTAGCAATCATGGGACTGCCAGGCCTACTATCAACATTATCAAAGGTAGAATCAATAGTAAGAGGAGAGATTGCTGCTGAATGAATATCACTCATATGCTACGCGTTTTAATTTTAAATGTCTTACAAATTAATGAAGTTTTTAAAATTGAAATTTTTTGAAGGATGACGCTAAATAATATTATGTCAGATTACAACGAGGCCAATGAAAATTTTGATTTTCTAAAAAAGGAAGAAATTATCAATTTTTGGAGAACGGAATATTGGGAAGGAAGAAAAGATTACGAAGAATTCCTAGGGCATTTTTTAAATCAACTTAGATTTCCTTTTTATAGGTTTCGAGAGGTAAGTAAAAGTCGGGTTGATGAGCTCTACAAACTGGCCTGTGATTTTTTAGAAGATGGAGATTATAATGAGGCTAAGAAATATTTTAGTTTGGGAATTTCATACGATCATAACAACATTCTTTTTTGGAAAGGAAAAGCAGAAGTTTGCATGAAGTTGAAG
>VHCR01000340.1 GCA_016871655.1 Verrucomicrobiota bacterium | reverse complement strand
ACTCTTTCTGCAACTCCGTGCAGTAGGGGCGCACACCGGCTGGTTTCTTTTTTCACTCTTAGCCGCATCCCTTGGAGCGTTGTTAACCTACCTGGCCATTGGAGAAAAAAATCCCACACTCGCCTCCATCATCGAAATTTCTTATCCGCTCTTTGTGGTGATTTTCACGTGGCTTTTCTTTCAAGAGTTTCAACTCAATGCGATGACGTGTCTCGGCGCATTTTTTGTGCTCTTTGGAGTGATGTTAATTTTGAAATATGCGCCATGAACAATAAAACTCCTCAATGCATCATCATCGCTGGGCCTAACGGAGCAGGGAAGACAACCTTTGCCAAATAATTTTTGCTACAAGAAGTGAACGTTATTCATTTTGTGAATGCCGATCTCATTGCTGCTGGGCTTTCGCCGTTGAGGCCTGAGCTGGCGCAGATCGCAGCGGGACGGCTTTTTTTAAGTGAAGTAAAAAAACTAGCTCGGGGAAAAGTTGATTTTGCTTTTGAGACCACGATGAGCGGAAGCACCTATCTCCGGTTTTTAAAAAAATGGAAAGCAGAAGGATATTTTATTCAAATAATTTATTTGCGAATTAATTCTCCTGAGTTATCGTTAAACCGTATTGCAACGCGAGTCACTCAAGGAGGGCACGATGTTCCGAGAGAGGCTGTGATGCGACGCTTTGACCGCAGTTGGAATAAATTTATAAATTTTTATCGTAAAATAGCCGATGATTGGCGGATTTATGAAAATTCAGGAAGTTCCATTCAGTTAATAGAGCAAAAATGAAAGAGATAACTTGTCATAAAAAAAGTCAGCCGGATTCTATGCAGATAAAAATCGAACGTGCTCTCAAACGCGCTGCAGAAGAGGCTCGCAGGGTGGCTCGTTTTTATGGAACGCCGATTTATATTCAGGAGAAGGGCGGCAAGGTTACTGCGTTAAAGCCCTAGCCTTCGGTAGAAGATAGGAGATGGAAGATGGAAGATAGGGAGGAAGCTCCACTTTTATTTTTGTCTGCATAGCAGACCACAACTTCTATCTCCTATCTACCATCTACCATCTTCTTATTCGCTTTTGTGAACGGATGCGTGAGAAATTCAAATGCCTCTTCTCTAGTAGAAATGAGATTTTCCAACTGCGCATCTTTGACGCGTTGTAAAATTTTTCCAAACTCTGGGCCAGGCTTCATGCCAAGTTCGATCAAATCTTTTCCTGTGACGAGTGGCTCAGGAATGAGTGGCATGTTGGCAAACTCTTTCTGTTTTTGCTGAAGGAAAAAATAATTGTCGAGCATGCCGTGACTCGAGCCGCAATCGACGCGATGCAATTCCAGTTCATCTTCAAAAGTTGGGCGTGCCATCATGCGCCTCAACGTCGAGAGTCTCATTTTTTGAGCATCTTTAAAGCTCATGTGAAGACGCACGGCAGGAAGCACGGCTTCAATGATTTCGTTAGAAAAACGAAGACGCTTTAAAATTTTCTCTGCCATCTTCGTGCCGACTTGATCGTGCGCATAGAAACGCATTCTTCCATTTTCATCGACGGTGCGTGTTGCTGGCTTACCGATGTCATGAAATAACACCGAGAGCACCAAGGGGAGCGAGGCTTTTTCCGGAAGCATGTCCAACATGCTTCGCGTGTGACCAAAGACATC
>VHCR01000339.1 GCA_016871655.1 Verrucomicrobiota bacterium | reverse complement strand
CTAAGACAACGCAGAAGAGGGCGAGAAGGCTTTTGAGTTTCATGGTTAAGCTTTGAAAGTTACCGCTCTAAAAATTTGGGAACAACTGAATGAATAGGGAAGAGGCTGTAGACTGTAGGCTGTAGGCTGTAGGAAAGGCAACGCTTCGCACCTATTGAAGTTAAATTTTACAATAATATTTCCAATTTGAGGAAAGTTGAAATTTTGATCGGTCATAAATTAATTTGCCGAAGGCCTTACTTTTTCTACAGCCTACAGCCTACAGTCTATAGCCTTTGCTTTCTACAAGTAGATTGTTTCTGGTTTTAGAATCAGCATCTCAAAAAATTAATGTTTCCGAATTTTCAGCTACGAACGCCTCCTCCAAAACAGCGTTAATCCGAAGAGCGCTCCGCACAATGGAATAATCAGCATCGACCAGAGAATGATTTGTTGCATTTGCTCTTCGTGAAGATTCAACGTGAAGTAAGTTTTCATTTTAGCAGTATTTCCAGTTAGCTGCACACGGTCAATAAGTCCGTTGAGAGCGCTTGAGAAAAAGTCGAGATCAACCGCACCGATACTTTTATCCTGAATAAAATCGCTGTTGCCAACAACAATCATGCGCCCAGCACTTACGGCAACACGATCATCATGCAATGCTCCTAGGTCTGCTATCGCGGCTACGACCAGTGGGGCAGAAAAATCTTTTCCTTCCATGAAGGAGAGTTCTTTGCCGGCTTCATGTTCTTCTAGCTTGCACCCCCAGAATCCAGGTACGGCTTGGATGAGCGAGCGTCTTTGAAGTTTTGATGGCGAAGTGACAAGAGGGACTGGAGAAGAGGCTGGAGAGGTGTTGCCGGATGGTTCTGTCGTGATATCCAAAGATTCTGTTGGGCCCGCAAAAGAAATGTTAAGATTTAAAAATTGTTTCGTCAGCTCGCACCCCGAAGAAAATGTTCCAATCACATCATGCGATGTTGTAACGCTATTTTCTGTCGGATACGATGGGAGTATGCGATCTCCTCGTGGTAAGATCCCAGCTGCTTGAGTGACTTCCAAAAGTTTGGGGGTTATTCCTGTCGGGTCGAGTAATATTAAAAGTCGTCCTGAGCGATTCCAATAATTTTTCAAAATTTCTGCTTCTTCTTCTGAGAGATCATACGAAGCTCCCAAGATCATAATGAGTGCAGTATCCTCGGGAACTTGATGCGTGATTCCGAGATTCAGTGGCTGAACATCGATGTGCTGATGTTGAAGATAGCGACCGATGTTTTCTAGTGGGGCTGTGCCAGGAATTTTTTCGCCGTGCCCTTGGAGAAAGTAAATTTTTTTCAACGGAATCTGACTTAATTCAATCAGCGCTGCATTGATGACTTGTTCGCCGCGGAAGGCGATCAGGCGTGCAGGTTCTTCCTCCGAGGCTTTGGAGCGATCGTAATCACCGAGTTCTTGGAAAGGAATGATTTTAACATGATTCATGTAATCAATAATGATCGCATTTTCGGTGGGGTTAAAATGATAACGTCGCTGCAGGTCTCGAACACGGCTGAGATCCTTGATCGGGTCAAGATATTCTACGATGAGATGTTCTTGTCCTTTGATTTGATATTCCTGCATCAAGGCTTCGACATCTTCGAAGAGTTCTGATCCTTCTGTCGACGAATGAGGCG
>VHCR01000338.1 GCA_016871655.1 Verrucomicrobiota bacterium | reverse complement strand
CGCGGCTCGACAATGTTCGATATCTTGAGAACACTCCTTTCGCCTGGCTTGTTTATGGCTATAAATCATTCGAGCGTTTTTCGACTATTTATGTCAATTCATTTTTTCATCCATATGCATCATTTTTGATCTTTAATGGGATTATGCTTGCAAGTCTGCGTCGTCGTCGCCATGATCATTTTAAAAACAAAAAACTCGTTATATCTCCACGTGGTGAGCTCCTAGCGGCACGAATTCTTTCGCGTAAAAGTCATTTTAAGTTGCTTTATATACGAGTCGTCAGGCTAATTATGCTGTTTTTGAAATGTGATGTTTCCTTTGTTGCCTCTTCAGAAGAAGAGTGGGAATCAATATGTAACTACTTCCCGGATTGGAAGGTTCACGTGGTGCCAAATCTTGTTTCCCGACTGCTGCCATCTCCTGGCCGAGTCAATCAATGTTTGGCAAATGATTACAAAAACAAGCCCTTGTCTTTGATTTATTTCTCAAGAATAAGCCCAGAAAAAGGTCTTTATGAAATTCTTCTTCAGTTGTCCTCTCTTGAAATTAATTTCGTCTTCAATGTCTACGGTAGTAGTGTTGCAAAAGAATATCTATTGAGGTGCAAATCTGCTGCATCCATGGGTGCACTGAATGAGAAGGTTATTTTTCATGGCTCTTATGATAGATCAAATATACCGCAGCTGTGTGCTACGTCTGATATCTTTTTATATCGTCCTATAGCCGAAAATTTCAGCCATGCTTTTTTTGAAGCTTTAATGTGTGAGGTAATCCCAATTGTTCCGAATACTATACCATGGAGATTCAACTCAAAGAGAGTGGACGAGTTTGTTTTCTATGATATGGCTAAAAGCGGTTCTCTTGCGTCGCGCTTGTTGGAATATAGTGGCATGAGTATTGGTGAGCGCGAGGATCTGCGCCGTTCTGTGTTTGAAATTGATCTCCCTGAAAAAGTGATTTCTGGTGCTGCCAGTGATTGGAAGAAGGTATTGTTTTGAATTAATAGCTACACTTAGTCTATGGAATTTACGGCGTCTAGCTGGACTTCGCTCTGGCTATTCGTCGCTAATTGCTGTCCCTGGCTACTGCATGGATACTCGCAATTGATTGTTTAGAGGTTGTGCTTGATCATGAGAGGAGTCTAGTCGCGTAAATAATGATTTGCGGATCACCCGTCCTCTTGTTTCATTGTTCTCTGTGTCTGGCTCCGTTGAATCTTGTTGCTCTACGGTTGTTGCAGTGAATCTTTCATTACTTATTGTCGTTCCGACGCTCGACTCTTACGCGCTTTTGCCGCGGTTAGTTACTTCTATTCAGAGACAGAATTGGTCATTTTGGCGGATTTTATTTATCGATGGCCCCTCTGGTCCCAAGCATCGCTCTTGGTTGCAAGATTGCTGCTTTGCAGATCCGCGTTGCAGTTGGATCGAGCAGGACCCAGCGCAGCATGGAATCTTTGGAGCGATGAACCAAGGGTTTGCCTTTGCTCAACCTGCCGACTGGCTGCTTTTTTGGGGTTCTGACGACTGGTCAGCCGCCCACAATGTTCTGTGCAAAGTGGCAGCAACCATCGAAGAATCCTTAACTCAAGGAATGCCTCCTGATCTAATCGTGTGCCGCGGTCGTTATGTCGATACCACTAGCGGGGCCCTT
>VHCR01000337.1 GCA_016871655.1 Verrucomicrobiota bacterium | reverse complement strand
TCTGTAAGAGTTTCAATCAATTTCCACTCCTGATCTGTTAAATCATCTGGATACGCTTTCCGTTTTTTCATGGCACAAGTTGTTATGATTATTAATCATTACATGCTTACCCTTGAATTTCAAGACACCCTCTAGAGCATTTTAAATAGAGTTATAGCCGCAAGAAGCGAAGTAACCAAGAGCATCTTGTGAGGTAACACGACTGAGCGCAGAAGCTATAGCCTCGATAAGATCAGGATGACTTCTTGCTTCAATAGCACGCAGTAGAGCTTTGACTTTACTCCACATTTTCTCAATAGGATTAAGATCTGGCGAGTATGCAGGAAGAAAGTGAACGGAGGCACCCACTTTTTCAATCATACCAATTGTTATTTCATTCTTATGAACTGAGAGGTTATCCATGACAACCATGTCACCTTCTTTAAGACTTGGACAGAGAACCTCACTCACATAGGAACGAAAGACCTCTGCATCCATTGCTCCTTCAATGACCATGCATGCCGTGCTCCCGTCTAATCGAATGGAAGAGATCATAGTAGTAGTTCTCCAATGTCCATGAGGAGCACTCATATGCAGCCTCTCTCCTCGAAGAGCACGTCCTCGAAGACGAGTCATGTTCGTTTTTGCTGCAGATTCATCAATGAAAACTAGCTTGCTAGGATCGAATGTCTTTTGTTTTTTAATC
The DNA here is from genome assembly GCA_016871655.1 of Verrucomicrobiota bacterium. Classification (GTDB taxonomy): domain Bacteria; phylum Verrucomicrobiota; class Verrucomicrobiia; order Chthoniobacterales; family UBA6821; genus CAIWMF01. The sequence goes on along the minus strand of VHCR01000337.1, from coordinate 993 downwards.
ACTCTTGTCCAAAATAAGGATTTGAGAAGTTAGAAAAATTGAACAGAAGCCTCCGATGTAGGAGAATGGTTGAGTTACAAAATCAATCAACTCACCACAAGGAGGCGTTCTGTCATGGAAAATACTATCAGTGTTTTTAGTCAATTGTTGAGACTTTTTTCTCGAGCAGATTTTCAAAAAACAGTTAAGAAGCATCAGGCTGAGAAGGGAGCCAAGAGATTTGATTCTTGGGCGCAATTTATCGCGATGCTATTCGCGCAACTGCGGCGAGCTCACAGCTTGAGAGACATTTGCCAAGGCTTAGCCAGTGTTGAAGGGAAGCTCAATCATCTCGGAGTAAAGAAGGCTCCAGCTCGATCCACACTGGCCTACGCTAATGCTCATCGTTCCTATAAAGTTTTCGAAGAAGTTTTTTTTCAACTTTTAGAGCGTTGTCGGTCGATAGCACCTGGAAAGAAGTTTCGTTTTAAAAACAAGCTCTACTCACTAGATGCGACGACCATTGATTTGTGTCTTTCTATTTTTGATTGGGCAAAATTTCGCCGAGCCAAAGGAGCTATCAAGTTGCATTTGCTTTTGGATCACGATGGGTGTTTGCCTTGCTTTGCAAATATGACGGAGGGAGTGGTTCATGAAATCAATGTCGCGCGGAGCTTGGATCTGCCTGCTGGAGCGATCGTAGCGATGGATCGCGGATATGTTGATTTCACTTTCTTCGATGCTCTTGAGAAGAAAGGTGTCTTCTTTGTAACGCGATTAAAAGAAAACGCTGTTTTTGAAATTCAAGAAGCGTTCTCATCGCCCAAGGGAAACATTCTCTCCGATGAGCTCATCAAGCTCCCGGGAAGCGGATCCTCTTTTAATCCAGAACGAATCCTGCGGCGCGTTCTCCTCTGGCGTGAAGACAAACAATCCAAATTAGTTCTTCTCACCAACAACAGAAAGCTTTCTAGCAAAACCATTGCTGCCATTTATAAAGAACGCTGGCAAATT
>VHCR01000336.1 GCA_016871655.1 Verrucomicrobiota bacterium | reverse complement strand
GCAAGGAGCGTGATGATGGCGATCATTTTTTTAGCAAGCAGAGAAACAGACATCAGTTGTTCCAAGAGACGCAATAAAACGACGAAGCCTGCGGCCTTGGATGCGGCTGAGAGGTAGGCAGTGACTGGCGTTGGTGCACCTTGATAAACATCGGGAAGCCAGAATTGAAAAGGAAAAGCGCCGATTTTGAAAGCGACCGCAACCAAGCAGAGAGCGACGCCGAAGAGGAGCGGGCGGAGGGAGGTCATTGGCAATCCTGTCAGAAAATGAGAGAGCTGAGAGATGCTTGTCGTTCCCGTAGTTCCAAAAATCCAGGTGATGCCATAAATGAGAAAAGCGGCGGAGAGCGCGCTGAGAATCAAATATTTTGTTCCTGCCTCCAAGCTCAACGAATTTTTTCTAAGGTAAGAAACCAAGATGTAAAGCACAACGGACATCAGTTCCAATGAGGCAAAGAGCATGACAAAGTCAATGGCTGAAACCAACCACATCAAACCAGCGCAGGCAAAAATGGGAAGAATAAAAAACTCTCCAACACCTCCGCCTCGGCGCTCGCTTGGGACAAGGCGCTCAATCGTCGGAAGAAAATCAATCGACATCAATATCGTGATGATAGTCATGACAAGCATGAAGCGTTTAAAAAAGAGAGCTAACGCATCCGTCGCATAAAAAGCCGCACTCGGTCCTTGCAAAGAATGCAGCGGTGTAAATGTGAGAATTAGGACGCCAGCCAGTCCCAGTGCGCCTGCATAGGCGATGCATTTTTTAGGAACATTAGAAAAAAAGGCTTCTCCCATTAACAAGAGGATGCCTAAGACAACGACGAGAGTTTCGAGGAATAATGGATTCACAGGGATGGAAGGAATGGAAGAGATAAGAAAAGCAAAATTTAGAATAAAATTTATGATAATCAGTTTTTCAACAATTATAGATAACGAGTTTTAATTTTTAACATTAATTTAAAAAAGTTTTTTTCATCCCTTCCATCCCTGTAAATTTTTCCTTAGCTAATCGCCGTAGTCACTAGCTGCAGAATCCATTGAGGATGAATCCCAACAGCAATTAAAGTTATGATCAAAAGAATGACACCGCACCGCTCAGAAAAAGTTAAGTCGGTGAGAGAAAAATGCTCTTGGTGGCTTGAAAGTGTCCCAAAGAAAATCGCGCGATAGGCGCGCAGCATGTAAATAGAAGAGAGGACAACGCCCCACACTGCAGCGATCAGAGCGATAAGCAGCGCTGCAGAACTATGTTCCATCACTAAAGCAGCGGTGGCTCCAAAAAAGATAAGGACTTCGCCAGCAAAGTTAGCAAACCCTGGAAGGCCGAGAGAGGCCATCGCGGCAAAACCAAAAAGCACTGACATCACGGGCATCTTGGCGGCAAGCCCTCCTAAGTCATGATATTCGAGTGTTCCGGTGCGACGGCGAAGAGCTCCACAAAGAGCAAAGAGAGCGGCTACGCAAATTCCGTGAGCAAACATTAAGAGGGTAGCTCCTTGAAGGCTGATCAGGTTCATGGCAGCAAGTCCCAAGAAAATGTAACCCATGTGCATCACGCTGGAGTAAGAGAGCGTCATGTCCAGGCGGCGCTGAGCGATGGTAACATAGCCAATGTACAGAATGTTGCAAGTGAGCAACGCCAACAACAACGTGGAAAAAGTAAGGGCCGCTTCCGGGAAAATCGGCATT
>VHCR01000335.1 GCA_016871655.1 Verrucomicrobiota bacterium | reverse complement strand
AAATCGAGGAATGAGGCTCATCAGGGTACTCTTGCCCGTTCCCGTGCTACCGACAAAGGCAACTGTCTCACCGGGTGGAATGATGAGGTTGATGTTTTTTAAAATTTGTTTAGCTGGTGTGTAGGAAAAGGAGACGTTGCTGAAAGTGATCTCACCCGTAATTTTTTCAAGCGTCGTGGCATGAGGGGATTCTTCCGTTTCTTCCTTTTCATCGAGAACTTCAAAACAACGTTGAGCTCCTGCAGCAGCTCCTTCCAAAGCCCAAGCCGTGTAAGTGAGTTGTTCGATCGGCGTGTAAAGCATCGTTAAATAGGATGCAAAAACTAAAAGATCGCCGAGGGTTAATTTTCCATGAAGAACTTGAAATGCTCCCATCGCATACATCAGCGAAGTTCCGAGTGCCATCAACGTTCCCACAACGAGCGCGCTCTGTGTTGAGGTGATGTTCATTTTGAAATTCGCTTCGAGACTTTGTGTTGCAGCGCGCAAAAATTGTCCAATTTCAAAAGATTCGCGCCCAAAAGAGCGGATCATGCGGACGGAGCTGAGGCCTTCTTGAGTAGTCGCGAGCAAGTTACTTTCTCGTTCTTGAATTGCAGTCGAAGCGCGGCGAATTTTTTCTGAATAAAAACGAATCCCAAACATGACAACTGGAAGAATAAAAAAGGAGACGAGGGTCAACTTCCAATCCATCCGTACCATCAGTGTAAAAGCGGCGACGAGGGTGACGGCTTCGGTGAAGATGGTCGAAAAGCCTTTGTTGTACATCGTTTGAATCGATTGAGAATCGTAGGCCACACGATAAGAGGAATCGCTGCTCCGACGGGCATCATGATATTTGAGGGGCAAGGATTGAAGGCAGGCATACAGATCAGCACGAAGCTTGAGGGTGCCTTTGAGTCCGATTTTAATGAGAAGAATATTGCTGAGTAAATTAATGCTGCTCGCCAAAAGTGTGATGAAAACTAATGCACCCGAGAGAGCAAGAATTTGTCCGGCAGGAGAGGTCCAGCCGAGCCAGCGTGACACAAACAACTGGGAAGGATCACCAACAATGTGTGTTTTTGGTAAAATTCCATCGACGATAAATTTAAAGGGCCATGGTTTAAGCAAATTGAGAGCAACTCCCAAGCTCATCAAAAAAAGGGAGAACAATGTTTGCCAGAGAAATTGTTTAAAGTAACGAAAGACGCGAAGGTAGAGAGACATTGGAGGCAGGTTACAGGTTGCAGGTTGCAGGTTACAGGAAAAAAGAGATAACCATAAAATTCCAAGCTAGCTATTGTTTCTGATTTTATTAATCTGAAAAGAAAAGAAATCTTTATGAGCGTATTTGATAATTTTCCAAATGACGAGAAGAGTCCTGACAACCTTCCCGCCTCGATGGTGGAGCCAGAGGCGGCGAAGTCATTGTTTCATCATCTCTGTAACCGCCTCCTGATGGGGGTGGCCGTAGTAGTTCCGCTTATTGCAACGGTTCTGGTTTTAGAAATTGCTTACAATTTTATTAACGGAGTGACAGCGCCGTTGTATCGTGCACTCAAGATCAATATTCCAGGCATTGGTTTTGTCACGACGATTGCAATATTAATTGTTTTGGGCTTCATGACGACTCACGTCATTGGAAACAAGGTGTTGAGGGCCATCGAATCTTTATTCCACCGCATCCCGCTCGTAGCGCAGATCTATGGAATCGTAAAGCAG
>VHCR01000334.1 GCA_016871655.1 Verrucomicrobiota bacterium | reverse complement strand
CCCTTTTCCACCTTCTACAAGGGGTAAAACTTCACGGCCAGAGATGATAATGTTCTTCAATGGCCTCATTATAATTGCTCCAAATGGTTGATTATTTTATTTTGATCCATAGTCTTTATTTTATTAGACATATTTTTCCACAATAGCAAGTTAAGATTGTGTTTTAATTCCTAGATATTTCTTGATCTCTTTGATTTTAGGTGCCTGGATTTTACAGCGTTTGTGGGATGCGCCTTATGCAATTGTGAGGCAATCTGAGCAATTGCCCTGTCATTTATATTTTCTTGTTGAGCGGAGGAAAGTTCCTTTGATATAAGTGTTTCAAAAACGGCGAGAGTTCTAGCAGTTGCTTCTTCTTGGATGGTATTAATAGCCTCATTCCTTAAACGATCTATCATGTTTTTTGCTTCTAATTGTCGATTGAAGATAATTTTGTCCACTTCCTGGAGGGCTTGTTGTCGTAAAAGAAGGGCTTGCTCCTCTGTCCGCTTTGTTATGAGTTCGATTTCTTCCATAATTTCCCCATGGTAACGATTTTCTTCGTTGAGAGCCTGGAGAGCGTCTTCTTTGGCTTTTGTGGCCTCATTAAGCATCGTCCTAATGGTTTCAATTTTATTGTCTAAAGCTGCCATAGATTGCTTGTACCCCAGCCGATAGGCAATCCCCATAAAAATGACGAAGCTTATTAAGACAACAAGAGTTGGGTCCATTTAATTTATTTTCCGTTTTTTCTTAAGAATTTCTTCAATTTGTTTGAGTGAAAGAGGTTGCCCTAATAGGCGTGGGGCGGTTGATTTAACTACTTGAGAGACAAGGGGATCAATATTACTCAAAATTTTATGGGCTTGTAACTCTATGTTACTACGAATTTTTTTCGTTTTAGTAATGAGCTCATCATCTAAAAAGGAAATACGATTGGCCTTTGTTTGATGAGCTTCTTGCATTGCTTGATGAAGAAGAGCATGTGCTTTTGAGCGGGCATCGGCCAAGCTGGCCAGGTTTTCTTTTCTTAAAGTCTCTCTTTTAGCGTTTAAGATGTCTGCTTGATTCCTATCTTCTTGAATGCGATGCTCCCTTTCTTCTAAAACAGCGATAAGCCTTGGGACCAGAAATTTTGCCATTATTATACAGAGAAAAGCAAAACAAATGAGCAGCCAAAAAATTTGAGAAGAAAATGTTGTAACATCAAATTGTGGCATGGAGAAAACTCACTAATTTTTGTAGAGTTATTTTGCCAAAATAATTAATGCTGTTACGAAAGCTAATAAAGCAATAGATTCTGTTAAGGCAAAGCCTATTAACCCAACTTTCATAACATCATCTTTCGTTGAAGGGTTGCGAGCAATGGCTGTAATAAGATTTGAGAAAATCAATCCCAATCCAATTCCAACTCCAAGCAATGCTAACATTGCTAATCCTGCACCGATCATTTTTGCTGCTGACATATCCATAGAATATATACTCCGTGTTGATCAAAAATTTGAAATAACAATTTAATGTAAATTTAGTGCATCGTTTAAATATATACAAGTTAATATCGTAAAGATATATGCTTGAAGGAGGGCAATTAAAAATTCAAATCCTGTGATGAGAACGCTCAAAGCGACTGAAGCAATGGCCACAGGAAAATAGATAGTACCGACTAATGCAAGAGCGAAGCCTCCGAAAAGTTTTAACATGGCATGTCCTGCAATCATATTTGCGAAAAGTCGGATTGACAGACTTACCGAGCGTA
>VHCR01000333.1 GCA_016871655.1 Verrucomicrobiota bacterium | reverse complement strand
CATCGCTACTGTTACCTCGGTAGCAGCACGCTCTGACGCCTTGCTAGCCCCAAAAATTCCTGCGTATAATTTTCCTAAAATTCAAACGTCATGGGTATATCCTAACACGGCTAATCGCATTTTATTTCATAGAAATAAATGACATTGCCAGTTACAGTTTCTCTTTTTACTTTCCCCATGTCGTTTTCATTTTTTAAAAAAGCTTTCGTTTTTATTGTTCTTGGAACTTGTTTGCAGGCGGCTCCCACTAAAGAAGCTGCTCCTCCAGCATCAGCGTCAATTGCAACACCAACTACAAACTCTACTCCAGGACCCACTCCTCCGTCCAAACCAGCTCCTGCGCTTATGGAGCCGATTGCAGCGACAGTAGGACGGATTTTAGAACAGGGACATTTCTTGCGACTTCCTCTGAACGATCCGAATCCCCCACATGCTCCCGAAACTCCTGCACTCAGCATGACAGCACGTGTCATGAAAAATTATTTGCAACTGCTCGATTATAACCACCTTTATTTCATTCAAAGTGACATTGATGAATTTGAACAAAAATATGGAGCGACATTGAGCACTGATGTGTTGCGAGGAGATCTCTCTGCCCCACGTGCAATCTACGATCGCTTTCGTCAGCGCGTTGAAGATCGCGTTGCAAAAGTAAAAACATTAACTGCAAAAAAATATAACTTCTTAAGCACCCATACTATTGAACTGAATCGTCAAAAAGCTCCTTGGCCGAAAGACGAAAAAGAAGACGATCAACTTTGGCATGACAGAATTAAAGCAGAACTGTTGCAAGAACAACTCAACAAGCAGGCAACTGACTCCCCAGCTAAAGTTGTCCGTCATCGCTATGAACAGATGCTAAAAATTCTCCATGAACAGACCGACGAAGAAGTGATCAAATTATTTCTCGTCGCGCTCGCAGAAAGTTATGATCCTCACTCCGAATACATGAGTCCATCGGATATGGAAAATTTTAGTATTCAAATGAGGCTCTCACTGGTTGGGGTTGGAGCACTTCTGCGTCCCGATGATGGCTACACGCGCATCGTTGAAATTATGCCAGGAGGCCCTGCCGATCGTGATGGACGGCTTAAAGCCAATGATCGCATTACGGCCGTTGCACAAGGTGATGGACCTTTTGAAGACATTATCGATCTCCGCATCGACAAAGTCGTCGAAAAAATTCGTGGCAAAAAAGGAACACCCGTGCGCTTGCAGGTGATCCCAGCTCACGCAACCGATCCTTCCAAACGAGTCATCATCACTCTCACGCGCGATGAGGTAAAACTCAAAGAATCGGAAGTGAAGGCCGAAGTGATTGAAGTACCAGAAGCAACCCCACTTCAACTTCAACTTAAAACTTCAACTGCTGCGAAGCAGCGCTTCGGCTGGCTGACCATTCCGAGTTTTTATTCTCAAATGGACAAGCGTGGGAATGAAGATGCGAAGAGCACGACCAAAGATGTGCGCCGTCTTTTGACACGCTTGAAAAAAGAAAATATTCAAGGTCTTGTCATCGACTTGCGACGTAATGGCGGTGGCTCTTTGGAAGAAGCGATCAACTTGACAGGACTCTTTATTGGACCAGGCCCTGTTGTGCAAGTAAAAGATGCTAGCGGCAAAATCGCGGTCTCCTGCGACAGTGAGCCTGCTCTTTTTTATGATGGCCCGATCGTTGTCCTCATTAATCGCCTGAGCGCTTCGGCAAGTGAAATTTTTGCAGGCGCGCTGCAAGATTA
>VHCR01000332.1 GCA_016871655.1 Verrucomicrobiota bacterium | reverse complement strand
TTCATGGATCGGATAAGAAAAACCTTTGGCTGCCTTCCTTCTTTTTTTAGCAGGTCGAACAGATCAACTGCTTCTCCTAATATTCAGCAAGGAAATTTAATGGGAATGCCCATCGCTCCTACTGTGAAAAGCGAGCAGGTATCTCGTTTGAAGAGTAGTATGCGGCTCAGTTCCTCAAAAGTAGGAGAGGAGATGAAAGAACCTTCTAAGATGGTGACTTTTGATTTAGTGGACGCAAGTGAAGAGCCAGCAGTTCAAGAGTTGGGCGAGCAGATTTTTCCTGGCCAGGAGGAGATAGAAAGACAGTCAGCAGTTTTTGTGCAGCTTCAACAACAACTTAGTAAAAAAATAAAAGCGCTTTCAGAAAATAATCCCGAGAGAATAGCAATACGAACAGAACTTCAAACGGAGTTGAATAACTTGCGTGCAGAAAATAATCCTGAGACATTGCCACGGCGCACAGAAATTAAGAATGAGCTAAAAAAATTAAAGGCAATGCCGGAAACAGATCCTGTGAAGCTGGCGCAAATAGCGCAGCTCTATGCTGAGGCTTATCCTCAAGCTCGTGAGGTTGCTCAACAAATGTTTGATTGGGTTCAAGAAGATCCTAGCAGACAACATGAATTTGCTGTTCTCATGCTCACCGATATTGCGAGCAAAGTTTTTGAGATAGCTTCTAAGACGGTTGCTCCTCATGAGATTGAACCGATTAAAAGGGCTAATTCGACTGATAAGTCAAAAAAATCTTTTGATATTCCTTATGAGAGGACTAATTTTGAGGTGTATGAAAAATACAAATTACCAAGTGAAGATTTAGAACATGGAATCATGATCAGTGCTGCCAATCATAGTTTTCAAAATCTTCAAAACTTCAAAAAAATATTAAAAAAAATATTAAGACAAAATTCTCCAGAAGAAATAGAGAATGATTTGCGTCAAGCTCAGATAGACAAAGCTATAAAATGCTATGAGCTCTCTGAAGAGCAATATGGTTGTGTTGATGCTAAGCTTTCACTATTAACGAGGAAACCAGTCTATATTCCACCGAAAAAGCGAGATAACGTTTTAATACAAGCACTCAATAAAGAAAAAAATACTATAAATGCCGCCTCAAAATTTTCCTTCAGTCAACCTGGAGAGATAAGAAAATCAGAATTGATTGCGGATCCTCCCAGAGTAAAAAGTACTGCTATTACGGAGGCGCTTTCTTTGATTCCATCTGGGTTTCAGTCTGCTGACCAATTTATAGAGATGCTTCAACAGCGAAGAAAAAAAGAGTAGGAAAAATTTCTTATCTAATTAAGCTGATAGAAAACTATTATGGAAAGAATACCATCTCACTCAAGTTTTGGATTCTTTAGAAGAATCCGAACCTTTTATTGGGGTTCATGATAATGTTGAACCAACTATTCAAGATTCTGCTTTAGCTGTCGCCACGGGAAGCATGGAAACAGGAGGAGGAGTTGAGCATCTGGAAGCTCATTTTAATAGTCAACAGGGGCAGCAATCTAGCAGTAGTGTTCGAGGAAAAGCTCGAAGTGCTATTGGTAGGTCGCTGGGTGCGTTCGTTGGTGCAAGTGCTGCTAGCCCGGATATTTCATGGTAAATCTATTACGGCTTGCGGAAGGCGCATGTCTACTGCGTTGGACTCGAATTTCGATTTGGGCGGTATGAAACATACAGCCACTGCATCGAAACCCTTCGTCCGCCTTGTATCCATGTGCCTTGCGCGGCACCTCACTGCGA
>VHCR01000331.1 GCA_016871655.1 Verrucomicrobiota bacterium | reverse complement strand
CCGACCACATTTTTTTCCGTTCACGGAGCCGAGCTTCGAAATCGATATTCGTTCGTCGTTGCTTTCCAACAAGTGGCTCGAGCTTGCCGGATGCGGTATGGTCGATCCTGCTGTCTTCGAGGCGATCAACCAAAAACGTGGTGATCGTGCTTACGATCCTGACAAAGTGAACGGCTTCGCTTTTGGCTTCGGCCTCGAGCGCCTTGTCATGATGCTGACAGGAACTTCTGATATTCGCATGCTCACCGAAAATGATCTGCGGTTTTTGGAAAGGTTTGTTGGATAAAGGACACTTACCATGAAGGCAACAATACTTCTCCTCATTACAATTCTCTTTTCTCTAGCTTCTGAAATAAAGGCGCAGAGTGATTTTCAATCCACAACAACACTCGCTCCTTCTGAAGTAAACATTAGTTTATCTCGAAATCCATATTTGAGTTTTATCGGGGGCTTCGGCGAGGCCTATGGTCTTTTCTGGAAAACAGAAGAAGTTTCTTTAGAAAAAAATCAAGAGTTGATTGTTAAGATTGATCATATCGATAGTCAGTATTTTCCTTCCAATTTTGCTTATGAAATTTTTGATGGCACTTATTGGGAATATGCAACAGCGACTGCGAAGAATTCATTACAACCAAAGTCAGCTAGTGATAATATCGATTTTTCAACTTATCATTTTCAGGCAACAAATGATGCAGGTATTGCTTACATTTATTTTTATTATTGCGATCGATTTCATCCTGCAAAGTACTATCTTCTGCCCTGCATTAAAGTTACTGTGCGATAATTAATAGTTCATGAAAATCTCTCTCTCCTGGCTCCGCGATTATCTGAAGACCACTCAAACGGCAGAACAGCTCGCTGAGACGCTGACGCGTTCTGGTTTAGAAGTAAAATCAGTTGCAACTTATGGAGCTGCTATCCCAAAAGTTGTCGCTGCTCAAATTTTAGAATCAAATCAGCATCCCGGTGCTGATCGTCTCAGTGTTTGTAAAGTCGATGATGGAAGTGGGACGCCGCGACAAATTGTTTGTGGTGCGAAAAATTACAAGGTTGGAGATAAAGTCCTCCTTGCCTTGCCTGGAGCGGCTCTTCCAGGTGGTGTGAAAATCAAAGTTGGGAAACTTCGTGGAATCGAAAGCGAAGGGATGATGTGCAGTTCGAAAGAACTTGGGTTGGGTGAAGGTGTTGAAGGATTGCACATTCTTCCTCCAGAAACAAAAATTGGAACAGAGCTTGCTGCGCTTTTTCCAAGTGATGAAATTTTAGAATTAGAAATCACACCGAATCGTCCTGACTGGCTTGGGTACTTGGGTGTAGCGCGAGAAGCTTCTGCTTTTAGTGCGGGTGATTTTTTAGACTTTTCGCTCCAACTTCCTTCCACAATCGAAGATAAAAGTATTGCGACGATCACGGCGCCGAGCGGTTGCTCTTTTTACAGCGTGCGACGAATTGATAATATCAAAATGCAATCAAGCCCATCATGGCTCGTCCAGCGTCTTGCCATCATGGAAGCGAGGCCGATCAATCTTATTGTTGATCTTGCAAACTATGTGATGTTTGAAACGGGTCAACCGCTTCATGCTTTTGATGCTGATCAAATCAAAGGGGCGCTCAACGTGCGCTTTGCGTGCGAGGGGGAAGTGTTGGAGGCGCTTGATGGGAAAACCTACAAACTTCGAACCTCTGATCTCGTGATTGCTGATGATCAAGGTCCACAAGCTCTGGCCGGCATCATCGGAGGGATGAAGAGTGGA
>VHCR01000330.1 GCA_016871655.1 Verrucomicrobiota bacterium | reverse complement strand
GCTCTTTTTCCTTAGAACTGCGTTCTCAGATCTCACGTTATCTTCGGATAGCGCTTCGATCTTCGGCCTTGTTCTAAGAAAAAATTTCAGCGCTTCTAACATGCCCTTTTCAATTTAATACACTATAACAGAATTTATGCCTAGTATCGCTATCACCGGAGGTATCGCTTGTGGAAAATCACTCGCGATGAACTTCTTTAAAAATTTTTGCGAACGCCAAAAAAAAGCATGTTCTTTTTTTGATGCCGACAAAGAAGTTGCTCGTCTTCTTGATCATGAGCCTGAAGTTGCTCAAGAAATCAAAAATATTTTTGGAAACGAGGTCTACACCGAGCACGGCAAAGCCGATCGTACTCGGCTTCGCTCCTTGATGCTCTCTTCATCTCAGCACAAAAAGCAGCTCGAAGAAATTCTTCATCCTCAACTCAAAAAAATCTGGCATCCTCAAACCGTCGCAACTCAGACTGATCCGAATTCGTTTTTTATTGCTGATATTCCACTTCTTTTTGAAAACAATCTTGCCTCTTATTTTGATCATGTCATTGTAGTTGCGGCTTCCGAGCAGGTTCAAAAAGATCGCCTTATGGAACAGCGTCGCCTCTCGCCGGAGACAGCAAGTGCGCTGCTTCAACTTCAACTCCCTCTCTCCGAAAAAATCAAACATGCCACTTTTGTTTTGTGGAATGATGGACCCAAAGAAAATCTTGAAAAACAATTTTTGCAGCTAGCCCATCCTCTTTTTCATATGTCGACACCCTCAGCCGAACAAGCCCCTCCAGCCCCTCTCTCGCTGAACGAGCTTCAAGCATTACCCTATCATGAACTGCTCGAGCGGCATCACCAACTGGTGCTTTCTCTTCCTCATGATTCCTCTCGCCATAGCTTAATCGAAGCTCAAGCACGTCATCAGATTATTTCCGGAGGGGAGTTAACGGCTGATGGCATTTTAGAATTTTCTCCGGAAAATCCGATACTCCGTTGGGCGGCTTTTAATTTCAAACCGTGTGCTGAAGATGTCGTCGTCCCCATTGCTTTGTTAAAACAACATGTTTTGCGCCCTGGATTACGACTTACAGGGAAAGTACAGATTTCTCACAAGCAGCGTTTGACACTAGAAACAATCACGGCCGTCGAAGAAATTCCCATTCAAGAATGGAAAACACCAAAAGAATTTGATCAATTGACGGCCGCGTTCCCAACGCGACGGATTTTCTTGGAGCAACAAAATCATCTCAACGATACGGGCAGAGTTGTTGATCTGATTGCGCCCCTTGGCATGGGTCAGCGCGGCTTGATTGTCGCGCCGCCGCGTGTTGGAAAAACAATGATGTTAAAAAGTCTTGCACTCGCTATTCGCGCTAACCATCCCAAGATTCATCTCATGCTCCTTCTCGTTGATGAACGTCCGGAAGAAGTAACCGATCTCCGCGCCTCGCTGGACTGCGATATTTTTAGTTCAACTTTTGATGAGCCAACAACACGTCACGTTCAAGTTTCTGAACTTGTCGCCGAGCGCTCGAAGCGTCTTGTTGAGCTCGGCCAAGACGTGGTCATTTTAATCGACAGCATCACGCGTCTCTCACGCGGTTACAACAATGCCATCAAAGGGAAAGGTCGCACCATGAGTGGTGGTGTTGATGCAAAGGCCCTCTCCAAGCCAAAACGTTTTTTTGGATCGGCGCGTAACGTGGAAGAAGGAGGGAGCCTCACTATCATTGCCACAGCATTGGTCGAAACCAAAAGCAAAATGGATGAT
>VHCR01000329.1 GCA_016871655.1 Verrucomicrobiota bacterium | reverse complement strand
GAGCCAAGATTGCCTCGCTCAACTATCTCCTCTCTTCTCATGTTTGGCGGCAAGATCATAATGGCTTCACCCATCAAGATCCTGGCTTCATCGATCATGTCGTCAATAAAAAAGCGGAGATCGTTCGCGTTTATCTTCCTCCTGACGCGAACTGCTTGCTTTCCGTAATGGATCATTGTTTACGCAGCCGTCATTACGTTAACGTGATCATTGCCGCTAAACACCCAGCTCCTCAATGGTTGAAAATGGATGCTGCCGTGAAACATTGCACGGAAGGGATTGGCATCTGGCAATGGGCTAGCAACGATCAACAGGGAGAAACGGATGTCGTGATGGCTTGTTGCGGTGATGTTCCTACGCTTGAGACACTCGCTGCTGTTTCGATTTTACGAGAACACCTCCCTTCATTAAAAATTCGCGTTGTTAACATTGTTGATCTAATGAAGCTCCAACCTCAAACAGAACATCCTCACGGCCTGAGCGACGTTGAGTTCAATGATATTTTCACAAAAGACAAACCAGTCATCTTTGCCTTTCATGGTTACCCCTGTCTTATCCATCGATTGACTTATCGTCGAACCAATCACAACAACATCCATGTTCGTGGTTACAAAGAGGAAGGAACGATCACTACACCTTTTGATATGACAGTCTTAAACGAACTCGATCGCTTTCATCTCGTCATGGATGTCATTGATCGCCTTCCTCAAATCGAGAGCAAAGGCACTTATCTCAAACAACAACTCAAAGATAAATTAGTCGAGCACAAACATTACATCAACACTCACGGCCAAGACTTGCCGGAGATCAGAAATTGGAAGTGGAATCATGATTCATCACTTTCGTAAGAAGAATCATTTCTTTGCGGCTCGACCCATCTTGCCAGTAAAATACAAAACTCATAGAGGATCACCATCGGACCGCCCATCAGCAAGTAGGTCATCAAGTCAGGTGATGGCGTGATAAAAGCTGCTACAGTAAAAATTGCCACAATCGCCACAGCGCGTGCTTTGCGCAGAGCCTCAGCCGTCAAAAACCCTAACTTCACAAGCACGAGCACAACCATCGGCATTTCAAAAGCTACTCCGAAGGCCACGAGAAACTGTGTTGTAAAAGAATAGTAATCCCTCACCGTCCACATCGGCGTCCAGTGCATCGCCTTAGCATCTCGGAAAAAAAAATCGAGCGTTTCCGGAAGCACCACAAAATAGCTAAAAAGAATTCCGATGAGAAAAAGAGAAAAACTAAAAAGTGCTACCGGAACAATCAATCGCTTCTCAGCATGATGGAGCGCTGGAAAAAGAAATTGCGCGATCAAAAAAATAAGAATGGGAAACGAAATAATGATCCCAGCATAAAATGAAAGTTCGAGCGAAACGGTCATGGAATCAGCAACCCCCAACGACTGGAGACTTCCAACCCGCGTGGGATCGACGTTAAAAAGAGGTCGCTGAAGGATGGACGCTAAATATTCACGAAAGAAAAAAGCGCCGACCATCGCCACGACAACGATAATGGCAATCTTAATCACCAGCCGCCTCAGGTCATCAAGATGATCCAAAAATGGACGCGGTTCATCAGTTGTCTCTCGAAAAGAAAAAATATCGCGGTAATTCATCAAAAGGTTGTAGGTGATAGGTTGTATAGGTCTACAAGTTATAGTGTATTAAATTGAAAAGGGCATGTTAGAAGCGCTGAAATTTTTTCTTAGAACAAGGCCGAAGATCGAAGCGCTATCCGAAGATAACGTGAGATCT
>VHCR01000328.1 GCA_016871655.1 Verrucomicrobiota bacterium | reverse complement strand
TCAGATTGTTGGAGAGGTTACAATGCACTTCATGTTGGTGATTTCAAGCATTACAGAATTGATCACTCGGTTCGTTTTGTTCACTGCAAAAATCATATCAATGGAATAGAAAATTTTTGGAATCAAGCGAAGCGGCATATGCATAAATTTAATGGCATTCCTAGACATCATTTTCATCTCTTTTTGAAGGAATCTGAGTGGCGTTTTAACAACCCTTCTCCTCAACTTCAATTACGTAAACTGCAACAATGGGTTAGGAAAAATTTAAACTAGTTATCTGGTACAGCCCCTTTTATTTTTCTTTTATGGATTCCATCCCTGATTCCAACTTTACTCCTACTGGACAAACCTTATCAGAGCCCAGCAGCGCTGAAACAACAAAGGAGTCGAACCCTTCGCCAAAAGAGCTCCCCTCTCCTAAGGGGATTTTAGAAGGACAATCAGAGTATCACACGATCACCTCAACAACTTCAGAAATAGGTTCTTTAAAAAAGAGCCTCTCTTGGAACAACTCCGTAGTAGAAGGCAGCCACAATCCACCAGAAAAAGTCTCCCTTCCAACTGTATCATCTTGGAATAGCACTCGAGCAGATGAAGAAATCATCTCTCACTCTCTAATCATCAAAAAATGGGCCTCTGATATAGCAGTACAAAAAACAAGCGAACTCCAAGATGCTACAGACGCGCTTGCTTATGTCACAAAAAACCCAACAGCTCTCCCCTTAGAAAAAAAACAACAATTAGAAGAGTGCCATACTGCCATCCGCAATCAAGCTACAAAGGCTAAAAAATATGCCGATTGGACAAGCTATCGAACGGAACTTTTGAAAGGAAACACACGTTTTCAAACGGCATTAGAAGAATCAGGTCAAGCGATCGACAAGGATTGGACATTACAAGAGCTTAATGAGGATTGGGAACTCACAAAAGAAGAACCATGGGCTCAAGAAGATCCTCAATATGATGAACTCAAAGCAATCATTACTCCGCTAGCAGCTCAATACCGTCAAACTCAACAAGAGATGGCAAAAGCTAAAGAAACGATGCTTTCCTTTGCTCAAGATGTAAAAAATTCAGAACAAAAAGCTCTTCAGCAAAAAAATGCTCGTACAGAAGCTGCAACCCAAGTTGCTAAAAATACTGCACGTCAACCATCTCAATATTATTATCAAACAGAAAATAATCGTCATCGATACGAGCGAGACGATGTGTTTGTTCCTGGCGTAGGAAATGTTGATCGAAACCTCAAGGATATCGGGAACGTAGAGCATCATGATGATGGAACAGTCACCATTACTGATATGAGTGGCAGAAGATATGACTATCCAGGGCCCAAGCCATCTAGCGATTCATGCACAATTTCATAGTGAACTCTATTCTTTTATCCGCACAGCACTTTTCCGATCAAGTTTAAGAACACCCTCAAAACCTGATGAAATCAGGGCTTTCGGGTCGCTGATTTTTTCACCACGCCAGGTCACGCTCCCCCCTTCGACGAGGCGTCTCACATCGCCACGTGATTTGGTAATGCCAAAAGATTGTTGAAAAGCGTCGACAACAAGCGAGATCACATCGCGCGGCAAGTCAGCAGCCGGAGCATAATGAGGCAGTTCTGCCGATTCCAAATCGCGTTTTGAAAAACGCAACTCAAAATCAGCTCGAGCTTCCTGCGCCGCTGTGGCGCTGTGATAGCGAGCAACGATGCGCTCTGCTAACGATTTCTTCGCCTCCATCGGGTGACGTGAGGTATCGAGCTGCT
>VHCR01000327.1 GCA_016871655.1 Verrucomicrobiota bacterium | reverse complement strand
AGTTATAAGCACGCTCTTCCCTTGAACTCCTCGTTGAATATACCGCTGCCTTAATCGTGGCAGCATCTCTTTCCGTATTGTTTGTGACATTGGCATCCTTCTTGGTTGCCGGTGTCATCCTTTTTGAGGCAACGTCTTATTTTTACCTACTTGATTTTCCCGCCTCGGGTGTCAAAACTTATGAGGCAGTAGTAGTAAGAAGGCGGTTTTTATTTTCATGGCTAAGAACAAAGTATCCTCAATCAAAATACCCTCTCGGCACCAACTCAAACTCCGGAATCAACGCCATCACCGCCTCTCTCTCATCAGTCACCGCCAGATAAGCTCCCTGAGCAACTGCAGGGCCTGCGGTAACATGATAGCTGTTGTAAGAAAAATGTTCACCGGGTAACAAATAGGGAAATTCTCCCACCACTCCTTCTCCTTCGAGAACAGTAACATGACCTCCCTCTTCACGCACTACCCACTTACGTCCCTTCACGGTCAACGCCTGATCACTGTTGTTGTGAATCGTAATAAAGTAAACAAAAGCATGCGGCTTGCCAAGCGGCCTCTCCAACAGCGGATCGTAGATTACGCGATTGATTTCTACAGTGAAGCCATCCAATAAACGCGGAGTGGTGTTCATCAACACAGGCTAAAAGCTGAAGACTGAAGATTTTTCACTTATCCTTCACTCTTTTTATGCTCGTGAGTCGACTTATGCTGATGAGTCGACACAATCCCAAGCATCTTCAAATCCTTTGCAGGAACGGCTGCCGGAGCACCAGTCATCATTTCGACACCACGATTATTTTTTGGAAAAGCAATCACGTCGCGAATTGATTCCTCATGCGCCAAGAGTGCAATGAAGCGATCG
Source organism: Verrucomicrobiota bacterium (assembly GCA_016871655.1). GTDB lineage: Bacteria > Verrucomicrobiota > Verrucomicrobiia > Chthoniobacterales > UBA6821 > CAIWMF01. The sequence continues at coordinate 946 of VHCR01000327.1, read as the reverse complement.
AGTCCTAAAGCGATGCCTCCGTGAGGTGGTGCCCCAAAACGAAACGCGCGGAGCAAGTGTCCAAAAAGTTTTTCTTGAGCCTCTTGATCCATTCCCAATGCTGCAAAAATCTGAGCCTGCAGATCGCTCTCATGAATTCGGAGACTTCCACCACCAACTTCAACACCATTGAGAACAATGTCATAAGCCTCTGCGCGCACGTCACCAAAGGCGCCGGCATCAAGAAGGGCTTTGTCTTCAGTTTTTGGCCTCGTGAAAGGATGATGAACGGCATTCCATTTTTTATCTTCCTCGCTGTAGGCAAGAAGAGGCATATCAACGACCCAAAGAAAAGCGAGCTCTTCACGATCAATCGAAATTTTTTGCAGCTCGGCAACTTTCAAACGGACGCGCCCCAGCGCTGTGCAGGCTGTTTCCCACGTATCAGCACCAAAAAGAATGAGATCTCCCTCTTCGATTTGAAGCGCTTTTGTCAGCGCTGTTTTTTCAGCCTCGCTAAAAAATTTCACGATTGGCGATTTCCATTCGCCATTTTCAACTTTGATGAAGGCGAGTCCTTTAGCTCCTGCTGTCTTTGCAACATCGGTCAATGTTTCGATTTGTCCTGTCGTGATAGAAGCGAATCCTTTTGCATTGATCGCCTTCACGACTCCCTTTGCATCAAGGGCGCCGCGGAAAACTTTAAATTCTGTCGTCGCAAAAATTTCTCCTAGGTCCTGCAACTCAATTCCAAAGCGCATATCAGGCTTGTCGCTACCAAAACGATTCATCGCCTCGCGATGCGTCAGTCGCAAAAAAGGAGTCTTGATCTCAACACCTCGAGCCTCGCGCACAACGCGCACAAAAAGTTCTTCGATGAGTTTAAAAATATCTTCGTCATCAATGAAAGAAGCCTCGATATCGACTTGCGTAAACTCAGGCTGACGATCCGCGCGAAAATCTTCGT
>VHCR01000326.1 GCA_016871655.1 Verrucomicrobiota bacterium | reverse complement strand
CCCCTGCTGAAGCCCCTTCGATAACAACTCCTACTGACGGTTCAACCACCGCAACAGCAGCTCCCGCAATGCCTCCCGGCTTTGTGCTTTCAACTTCCGACATGAGTGAGGTCTTCCCTCTCGTCAACAAAGCCGCTTCGGTGACCGTAAAATAATAAGGGAATAGCCGCAAAAGAACGCAAAGAGCTCAAAAAAACTTGTTCTCGCAAAGACGAGAATCTACATCTTCTTTCTGCTTTGCGTTCTTTGCGGTTAAATAATTTTTATTTTTGTGCTCTTTGTGATTAATTTTTTCTTCAACTTCAACTTTTAACTTCAACTTTCATGTCCATCCAACCCCTCGACTTCGAACAGCCACTCATTGATTTAGAAAAATGTCTGGCCGAACTAACTTCTAAACCTCTCTCAGATCAAAAAAAAATCGATGCCATTCGTGAAAAATTAGAATTGATGCGCACGGATCTCTACCAGCATCTCACGCCGTGGCAACGCATCCAGATCGCTCGCCATCCGGCACGCCCTTACGCTCTTGACTACGTCGAACAATGCTTCACTGATTTTATCGAACTCCACGGCGACCGTCTCTTCGGCGATGACCAAGCGATGCCAGCAGGGCTTGCCAAAATCGGCGATCATCATTGTGTGGTCCTCATGCAACAAAAAGGTCGTAGCGTAAAAGAAAATATCAAACGAACTTTTGGAAGCCCTCATCCGGAAGGTTATCGAAAAGCACTTCGTCTGATGCGCATGGCCGAAAAATTTTCTCTTCCGATTATTGCCTTCATCGACACACCTGGAGCCTATCCCGGAATCGGCGCAGAAGAACGTCACATCGCGGAAGCCATTGCTGTGAATCTGCGTGAGATGATGATCCTAAAAACACCAATTCTCTCCGTCATCATTGGCGAAGGAGGAAGCGGTGGAGCGCTTGGCATCGGTGTTGCCGATCGAGTCCTCATGATGGAAAATTCTTACTACTCGGTCATCAGCCCTGAAGGTTGCGCAGCGATTCTTTGGAAACATCGCAACCATCGAGCTGAAGCTGCAGACGCCTTGAAGCTGACCGCAGCTGATCTCAGTGAATTCGAATTAATCGATGGCGTTATTCCAGAACCGATGGGAGGGGCTCATCGCAATCCTCAAGCAGCGATGGAGACCATGAGCAAAACCATTCTCTCCACCTTGGATGAGATCATCAAAATTCCCACTGACAAACTCCTTCACCAACGCTACGCCAAGTTCCGTAAGATGGGCGTGTTTGAAGGCTGAGGGCTGAGGGCTGAAGGCTGAAGGAATTGATCCTTGGAAGCATCAGGATGAAACACGAGCGTGATTTCTCCGCGAACTTCTCCTTCTTGAAAATGTTTCAAAACCTCTTGTGGAACACCATGAACATATTCTTCAAATTTTTTACTCAGCTCGCGAGCCACACAGAGCCTTGATTTTGGAAGGAGCTTCACAAAATCTTCAAGTGCCTTTAGCAAACGATGAGGCGATTCAAAATAAATACAGGTCACGCCTCGCTCCGCGGCTGCTTTCAATTCAGCACGACGCTTTGATCCAGACGCTGGAAGAAAACCACCAAAATAGAACGGCACTGGGGGCAATCCACTCCCCACTAGCGCGGTGGTGAGAGCTGATGGCCCTGGCAAAACAGTGTAAGAAATTTTCTCTTCGATACAGGCACTCACCAAGCGATATCCAGGATCACTGATCGAAGGCGTTCCCGCATCCGTCATGAGCGCCACTCTCCTTCCCAAGCGCAGCTCGTTAAGCAAGCGGGGAAGGCGCTCTCGCTCGTTATGCT
>VHCR01000325.1 GCA_016871655.1 Verrucomicrobiota bacterium | reverse complement strand
CTAAAAGAATAGCGCGTAAGGAAACAACAAGAGCGGCTGCCTGATCACAACGCTTATTCAATGTTTCATTACTTTCAGGTGATTGGAGAGCATCTGCGGCAGTCGCAGCAAAAACGTCTTCAGCCATAAAGAGAGTTTGTTCCGTCAAATGATAGAGCGTGCTGATTTGAATAAAATTTTCTGTTGTTGGAATTTCGTTTGATTCTCCTCGAAAAAGAGAATTATCCAGTCTCAATTCTTCTACTTTTTCCTTCAAAACTTCCTTCATAGCTAACGCTGCTAACGAAGGATCATTTTCTATTTTCAAGTTGCGAATGGTCTCTTGAACATCTTGGTTCATGCCGGCAAGTCTTGCACGTCTTACCTCCATCTGAGTTTCAAATTGAGGTCTACTTACTTCAGAAACCTGATCACGAATTTGAACCGCTCGCTCTGATTGCTCTATCGCTTTTTCAAGGTCAGTCATCCTTTTCTGGGCAAACCGATTATCTGGACACCTAGCCTTAGAACGCTCTGTAACATCTGCGATGATAACGGCCATAGATTCTTCAACTAGAGCTTGACCACTTTTAGGAACAATAGCTTGTCTCACGCTTTCCAAAAAACTTGCTCCAGCTTTTTGTGGAGGCAGAGGCAATGTCAATTCATAACTTTTTAAGATCAATTGCTGCCGAAGTGTAGTAGCTAGGTTTTTTGCTTCAGCAATTTCTTTTTCCAAAGAATGTGCGGGAAGAACCTCCATCGCAGGTTCTATTTGTTTTGTTTGCAATGAGGCAGCATAACTTTCCACTGCTTCTCTCAGCTGCTCTGGAGGCTGCACGCCAGCGTGGTTTTCAACTATTGCTTCAATCTTATGACCTCGCTCATCATGACCTGCGGCCGTAACTGGAGAACCTACTCGCGAAGCTTCTGCTGACGAGAGATCTCGCCACGTGGCATCATTGAGATTTTCCTGCGAAGAATTTCTACTACCCCCTTCTGAACTACTCTTTTCTTCCATCATTAGATGAGGAAGTGCCTTCAGGATTACAGAAGAAAACAAGCAATAAAAAATAAAACTAACACCTTGGAGACTCTTCATACCTATTCTAGGGGTTCTTTAGGTCATTTCGAAGAAATTCTACAGAGAAGAAATGCCAAGGACAAGAAAACAAAAAAGCTAACATTCGCAACAAACATTTCTATATAAGCATGATCTAAAAAAAATTAAAAAATCATTTTCCGGGTATCAACAGTGCACCCCCCTTAACAAAACACGTTCTAGGGGCATTTATGGAGGTTTTATGAAAGAGAAAAGTAGAAAATTTTGGCTACTCAAACAAATCTAGCTGCTGTTCTCCCTCTTCCTCTAAAAACCGGACACCAGCGCCGAGAAGCCGCACTGGCAATTTTTTCCTCGCATAAGCCTCCACTAGCAAAGTTCGATAAACTGCGGGCGTTGGCTCTGGGCAAATACACTCCTTGGTAGTTCGAGTAAAATCAGAAAATTTAATCGTCACAAAAGCCTTGCGAACTTGGCGATCACTGGCTTTTGTCTTCACATCCTTCAATGCTTCTTCGGCAAGTTTCACCATCGCAGCTTCACATTCTGCTAAGGAAGTCAGATTATCAGAAAAAGTTTTTTCATTACTGAGAGATTTCCTAACCCAATTGGGATCTACGAAACGATCATCTTCTCCTCGGCAGAGATGAAACAGCTCTTCCCCCCATTTTCCAAATTGCTGCGCCATTTCAATCAAGGTGAATTTTTGCAAATCGCCACAAGTGTGAATACCATGAGCCATCAGCCGTTCAGCACTTTTGGGGCCA
>VHCR01000324.1 GCA_016871655.1 Verrucomicrobiota bacterium | reverse complement strand
GGTTAAGCGACTGATACATGCCAGTTGGAATGATAAACCCAAAGATCGTTCGATTTACGTAGCGCGCAATGAAGAGGGGATAGGAACTATAAACTTGATTGCTGAAAACCCAAAAGGAGGTCGCAAAGCAGGTGAGGAGTACCATCATCAATAATAATTTTTTTCGTGAGGCATCGGCTTCGCGATAAATTTTGAGGAAGATGAAGAAGGCGGTAATGACAGCAAGCCCTAAAAGGTAACCCACCAAATCATGGCGCAAGATGAAGTAGACTGGAATGAAGGTGCCAAGCAGAATCCCCATGGTGCGGAGAGTTTGTTGGGGAATAGAGAAATTGTGCCACTGTTTCATCTTCTCCGTTTTTTCTTCCCATGAAAAATAAGGCTTTGAAAGGAGGAGCATGATGAATCCTAAAAACATTCCGATCGAAGCAATCATAAACCCCATTTTCCAACTCACATGCTCTGCGATGTAGGGGCAGCCAATGTTGGAGAGGATTGATCCTAAATTTCCGCTGACATAATAAAGTGAGAAAGCAGAAGTTGCTCCGGCTGGGTCGTTGATGTAACAGTTGCTGATCATGCAGACAGCATTGCTCTTAAAAAAGCCGATCCCCATCGCTAGCAAAGCTAATCCAATAAAAATATTTTGTGGAAATTGAGCCAAAATGAAACTCCCTGCAATGATCAAAAGACATCCAACGCTGGTCGCATGTCGGTATCCACAGTAGCGATCAGCCAACCATCCTCCCAGGATTGGGGTAATAAAGACGATCGATACAAAACTTCCAAAAAGCTGATAAGCAGCGCCGTCAGACAAATGGAGGCAACTCGTTAAAAAAAGAATGAGGATCGATTTTAAACCGTAGAAGGCAAAAAATTCCCACATGATCATCGCTATGATGAAGTAGGAAGCTTTTTGCTGGAGTTTCTTGAGGGAAATATTCATGAGGAAGATAACTATAAACGTTTCAAAAAAAATTCACCATAACGAACACAAAGAAAGGATTTTTTTATAAAAAAATTTACAATTAAAAAATTAACAGCAAAGAACTCAAGCGATCTTTGTGTTCTTTGTGGTGAATTCTTTTTTCAGGAGTTGGTATCAAATTTTCTTTTCAATTGATGTGCTCCGTAAATGATAAACGGCAGCACGCAACTCAGCACAACTCCAAGTGCCATGATCCATTCGTAAGTATGCACGTTGCCGACAGCGACTTGGCTGGGAGGTAGAAAGCCGATGCCAACCGTGAAAAGGCAGCTCACTAAGCCGATGAGGCATGTGCTCCACAAGCCTATTTTTCCACCAGGAATGCGGAAGGTGCGATGGACTTCAGGATATTTATAACGAAGTTTGATCGCCGCTAAAAACATTGCTACATAAACAAGGAGCGCCAAGATGGAAGTGATGTTGCTCAAAACCCAGAAGCTGCTCGTGACTGTTGGCATTAAAATAAAAGTGCCACACAAAATGGTAAAGATGACTCCTTGTAACAAAAGAATCGCGACAGGAACACCATGCTGATTTTTAATGCCTAATTTCATAGGCAAGCAACCATCGTGGCAGGCGATCAGAAGTCCTTTGCTAGGTCCTAAGATCCAGGCCCCAACGCAACCGATGGAACCAATTACAATGGCAAAGGCGAGGAGAGGCATCGCCCATGTCATGTGAAAGGCTTTAAAAAAAACTTCAAATGCCTGCAGCAATCCAGCAACGATGTTGAGTTTTTTTTGAGGGATGACCAAAGCAATGGCCAAGCTAGCCCCAATGAGCGAGGCCAAGATCAAAATAGCCGACCAAAAAATCGCCTTTGGATAATTGTGTTGA
>VHCR01000323.1 GCA_016871655.1 Verrucomicrobiota bacterium | reverse complement strand
GTTGAAACGTTGAAAGGGCAGCAATATAAAATTTCTTCAACGTTTCAACGCTTCAACATTTCAACACTGTTCACAGCAATAAAAAATATTCTAATTTCAAATTCAACAATCGTTTTGGACAGCAATGATGAACTTTATAAAAACCTTCAGCTCTCAGCTTTTAGCCTTCAGTCTTTTGAGTTGAGCGATAATTAGTCGCCCAGTCGAAGAGCGCTTGTTCAAAGCCGATGTCGTGCCCTGCTTTTTCGCTCTCAATCCATTTGTGGCGCAAGATTTCATCGCGCTCTTCGAGGAACGATTGATAGGGAGAGAGCATGAGATATGAATTTTAATTTTCTACAGCCTATAGCCTACAGTCTACAGCCTGGCGCAGCAAGGCTGCGCCTCACCATTCAAGCGAAGCTGCTTTTTGATATTCGGTCACTTTTCGTTCAAAGAAGTTTTGTTCTTTGGAAAGATCAGTGACTTCGCTCATCCACGGGAACGGATTTTTGCTGCCAAATTGAGCTGACATGTGAAGTCGGTCCAGACGGCGATCGGCGATGTATTGCACGTAGTCCCGGAAGAGTGTCGCATTGAGGCCCAAAATACCGCGTGGCATGCAGTCTTGGGCATAGGCGACTTCAAGCTCGACTGCTTGCAAAATCATGTCGCGGACTTCTTTTTCCAAGTCCGATGTCCAGATGCCCGGATTTTCCTCACGAATTCCATTGATCAGGTCAATTCCAAAATTCAAATGAATCGATTCGTCGCGCATGATGTATTCAAATTGTTGACCGATGCCGATCATTTTATTTTGGCGTTTGAAGCTCAATAGCATGACAAATCCGCTATAGAAAAAGATTCCTTCCATGATCACGTAGAAGCCAACGAGATTTTTTAAAAAAGTTCTCAATCCTTCTGGAGTCTCGGTTGAAAAGCCATCCTCCATAATCTCAGCGGTGAGTTTCATTTCGAAGTGATCTTTTTTATTAATCGAATTGACTTCATGATACATGTTGAAGACTTCGCGTTGATCGAGGGAAAGACTTTCCGCGATGTATTGGAACGTGTGCGTATGAATTGCTTCCTCAAAAGCCTGGCGAAGCATATACTGCCTTGCTTCCGGGTTGGTGATGTGTTTAAAAATTGCCAAGACGATGTTATTGCCAACAAGGCTCTCTGCGGTGCTAAAAAATCCAAGGTTACGCATGATGACGTGGCGCTCTTCCTTAGTGAGGCGATTAGATTTCCAAAGCTCAATGTCGCTTTGCATGGGGACTTCATTGGGCATCCAATGATTCGCGCAACCTTTTAAATAGTACTCCCACGCCCATTGGTACTTGAGCGGCATGAGTTGATTCACATCAACTTGTTTGCAATTCACTAATCTTTTTTCCTCCGCGTTGATCCGTTTGGAAAGGTCGTGCATTTGGGCGGGAGTATCAGAGACGTTACAACAAGACATAGTAGTTATTGGGTAGAGATTTGAAAAAAATATACAAGATATGGAAATAAACCTCGTGCAGTATAGTGGTATTTTTTTTATCAACAAAGCTTTTTTTAAAAAATTTTATAAGCAACTACTTGTTGCCTCAAAAGTAAATGACACCCGAGGGTAGAAGAAAGTAAGAGAACGTTGCCTCAAAAGTAAATGACACCCGAGGGTAGAAGAAAGTAAGAGAACGTTGCCTCATAAATCATGACACCGAGGTTATGTTTAAGGTAGCTGCATTAGAAGCGAAGTTCAAGGAGTCCGTAGGACGAATTGAACGTAGCAAATAATGCAGCTGGCGAAGTTTTTGTTCTAGTTGTTGCTGAAGTTTAAAGGGATTAAGTGTAGCACGTTTAG
>VHCR01000322.1 GCA_016871655.1 Verrucomicrobiota bacterium | reverse complement strand
TGGCAGAACCGCTCCAGGTCTTTGTTGGAGGCTCTGGACGGAGCGAGAACATACGCGCCGCTCCCTTCGCGATATTCCTGAAATCCATCGAATCGATCTTGCTGAAGTTTTGTTGCTCTTAAAAAAATTAGAACTCTCACCAACTGCTCGATGGTTAGAAACGCCTCAAGAAACTGCCTTTGAAAAAGCAGAAATGTTGCTGCATGATCTTGGAGCTCTTGATCACGAAGGAAAAATCACAGAACGAGGGGAACGCATGCTCGCTTTTCCAACACATCCACGCTATGCTGCGATGCTTTTAGCAGCAGAACAATGTGGCTGCGTGCGAGCTGTAGCTCTGATGGCAGCACTCACACAAGCTCGTCCTCTCTTGCTTCGGACCGATCGCAAGACCGAAGAAGCGCGACGCGATCTTTTTGGAGGAGGAAGCTCTGACTTTCTCGTTCTCTCTCGTGTTTTTTCTTGGGCACAGCGAAATGATTTTAAAACGGAAGCTTGTCGCAGACTTGCTATTCACGCTGATGCGGCAAGGCAAGTTGCAAAAATTTTTGAGCAGTTTTTAAATTTAGCGCAAGCTCAAGGTCTCACTATTGATGCTCCAGCGCCAAGTGATGAAGCGATCGCCGAGTGCATCCTTGCTGGTTTTTCAGATCAAGTTGCTCGTCGTCGCAGCGCTGGGAACAGCCTCTGCGACATGGTCCACGGCCGGCGCGGCATGCTGACTAAAGAAAGTGCTGCTGCCGAGAGTCGTCTTTTAGTCGCGACAGAAATTCATGAAATTGGCCAGAGTAGTGGTGATGTCCGTATTCAACTTTCGATGGCCACGTCGATTGATGAAGGAATGTTACGGAAAATATTTCCGGAAGATTTTTCTGAGAAAACAGAACTTTGTTTCGATACCATGACACATCGCGTTATGGCCAAAAAAGAAAAAGTTTTCCGCGATCTCGTTTTGGAATCAATCACGCGCGACGTCACTCCCTCACACGAAGCTAGTGTCGTCTTAGCTCAAGGCATCCGAGAAGCTGAACTTCCTCTTCCAACTTGGGAAGAAGCCTCTTCTTGGATTCATCGCTACGAATGGCTCCAGCGTTTTCATCCTGAACTTGAACTTTTACCATGGACCGAAGAACTCCATGACATCGCTTTTCAAGAGTGGTGTGAGAACGCACTGAGCTATCGTGATATCAAAGACCGACCAGCCGTGCCGGCCTTAGAAACATTGCTCAACCCAGTTCAACGATCTGCTTTTTTAAAATTAGCACCGCCCCATTATCCATTGCCTAGCGGCCGAAAAGCGCCTCTTCGTTATCAAAATAATGGAGATGTTATTTTCAGCGCAACCATTCAAGATCTCTTCGGTTTGGCAAGTCCCCCTAAACTAGCCAACGGACGCGTTACGGTGACGATAGAAATTTTAGCCCCCAATCACCGACCGATTCAAATCACACGCGACCTCGCTTCCTTTTGGAAAGAGGCTTATCCCAAAATTAAAATAGAACTCTCGCGCCGTTATCCGAAGCATGAGTGGCAATAATACCACTTTCAATAAATAATAAGACTATAGAAGGCAGGAATAACGTCAGTTCTGACAACGAAGCTAGCGATCAAAAGAACAAGCTCTATCGTCCAGATCATGAGGAAAGATGGTATTAGTGAATCGCAGCGCCGCCTTATGGAGAAAAGGAAGGTGACGATTACGACGACGGTTGTATCGCTTATACTGGACGAGGATCAATCCTATACTGAGAAAGTATCCATCTATAGTGTATTAAATTGAAAAGGGCATGTTAGAAGCGCTGAAATTTTTTCTTAGAACAAGGCCGAAGATCGAAG
>VHCR01000321.1 GCA_016871655.1 Verrucomicrobiota bacterium | reverse complement strand
CGTCTCATTCTAGAGTAGAGCGATCAGTCCAGCAAGAAAAGAATGGCCGCAAAGAGGAGAAAGAAAGCATGGCCACAAAGAACACAAAGAAAGCAAAGAATTTAAGAAGAAGTAACGGGTAGCGAGTGGCGAGTGGCGGGTTCTGAGACAATATTTTTTAGGGAGGCTCGTTTTGAAACTTGATCTGAAATAAAATGTCGAAAAACTGATTTGTTATTGATCTTAAGTACTCGCTACCCGCCACTCGCCACTCGTTAATTTTTATTTCTTTTTTTGTGATCTTTGTGATCTTTGTGATCTTTGTGGCCATTTTTTCAGCCTTCTTTCATCGCCCCATGCCTTGGCGCAGGAGCATGCTGTTGACAAAAGAATCAGGATATTGAGTCGAGATCATTTGGATCGTTTTTTTTGCATCCTCTGATTTTCCTATGCGTGCAAGAATGCGTGCTCTCATCCAGAGGGCAAAAGGAGCGCCGTACGATTTCGAATAAGCGATGGAGGCTTGTTGCAGCTCATCGAGCGCTTGATCTGGATGTCCTGCGAGATCGTCATTGAGCGCTTTTCCAATCATTGCCGAGATGGCGAGAGGATGATGCGGAAATTTTGCTAAAAATTGAGTGTAGCTATTGTTCGATGCTGCGATGTCATGAGACTGACGCTGAGCTGCAGCGATTAAGAGAGTTGCATTCGCAGCAGCGCCTGAATGAGGGTAAGTCGTGATGACTTTTTGCCAGCCGGCGATATCAGTGCTTTGTGAAAGCAGACTCTCCGCAGCGATCCGATGAGAACGGCGTAAGAACAGAAGGCTTCCCGTGAGGAGTACAAGGAAAAAGACAATCCCAAGTGTCGGGAATATTTTTTTTCGATGCTCTTCCCAAAAAAGATCGAAGAGGGGTGGAGAGGGGAGTGAAGGTTCGGTAGTCATGGAGTACAGAAAATGAGAGATAGGGATTATAATCAAAAATGTTTCCTTATCTCAAGTTTGAGTGCTAGTAGTTTGAGTTTGAGTTAGCAAGGCTTCGCTTTTATTACAATAGCGCGAAGCGCGAATTAAACTCAAACTCAAACTCACTCTTGTCCAAAATAGAAATCTCCAGTTGAAGTAAGAGAGCTTCACGTGCTTTGTAGATCTACTTTGGTTGAAATGTTGAAGCGTTGAAACGTTGAAGGGGTAGCAACATGAAATTTCTTCAACATTTCAACTCTGTTTATAACAATGAAAAAGTTTCTTATTTCAAATTGAAAAATCGTTTTGGACAGCAATGGTGAAGGCTATAAAACGTTCCCTTCAAAAATCAATTTTTCTAAACAGAATCTAGCTAATTGTGCATGATGATAAAATTGATGTCGCACGGTCTTCATTTTCTCTTGCCTCTCTTAATGGACGATCGATGACTTGTTGGCGTGGTTGAAGTTGTTGTGCTTCTAACGCTTCACGATAAAGAGCATTGCCTTCAGTATTGAGACATCTTGCTAGGAATGGAATATTTTCTGCTGCTGCTTTTTTAAACAACTCTGCCGATCTAGTCAACAAGTCGATGACTTGTTGGCGTGGTTGAAGTCGTTCTGCTTCTTGAGCTGCTTTATCAAGAGCGGCGGCTGCAGAGTGGAGATAGCTTGCTCTTGTTAGATCATTTTCTGCTGCTGCTTGTTGCCTCAACGCTGCCGAACGAGTCAACAAGTCGATGAGTTGTTCGCGTGGTTGAAGTTGTTGTGCTTCTGAAGCTGCCCAAGAAAGAGCTTCGCCTACAAGCCTGAGAAGGTTTGCTTTTAGTGGATTATTTTCTGCTGCTCCTTGTTGCCTCAACTCTGCCGATCTAGTCAAGAACGCGATGACTTGTTC
>VHCR01000320.1 GCA_016871655.1 Verrucomicrobiota bacterium | reverse complement strand
CAGCTAAAAGACTCTGTCGCTTAAATAGTCCTTCAATTCACTAATCGGAATGCGCCGTTGCTCCATCGAGTCGCGTTCACGGAGTGTGACAGTTTCTGCTAAGGCGGGATCAGGATCGCCGAGAGTCTCAAAATCAACAGTGACACAGAAAGGAGTTCCAATCTCATCCTGGCGACGGTAGCGGCGGCCGATGGCGCCAGCTTCGTCGTAGAAGATGGTCATGTGAGGACGCAAGCTGCGTGCAAGAGCCTGCGCTTTTTCAACGAGAGCAGGTTTGTTTTTGAGGAGAGGGAAGATGCCGACTTTAACCGGAGCCATGCGAGGATGAAAACGAAGCACGGTGCGTGTCTCTTTTTTACCCTGTTGATCGGTGACTTCCTCTTCGGAGAAGGCCTCACACAAAAGTGCTAAGACCGTGCGATCAGCTCCAGCACTTGGTTCGATGACGTGAGGAATAAACTTTTCTTTGGTCTCTTCGTCAAAATAATCAAGAGGCTTCCCGCTATGATTGATGTGTTGCGTCAAATCATAGTCAGTGCGATAAGCAACGCCTTCGAGTTCTTGAATGCCAAATGGGAATTCGTATTCAAGATCATAAGTTTTTAGAGAATAAAAGGCTCGCTCGCCATCAGGGATATCTTTAACGTGGATTTTATCGCGAGGAATGCCAATATCTTCATAAAATTTCAGTCGCTCTTCGAGCCAGTAATCAAGGAGAGAGAGGCCATCTTTGGCGCGACAAAAATATTCAATTTCCATTTGCTCAAACTCGCGCGAACGGAAGATAAAATTACGCGGATTGATTTCGTTTCGGAAGGCTTTTCCAATTTGAGCAATGCCGAAGGGAAGTTTTTGGCGTGATGTTTCCAAAACATTTTTAAATTGAACGAAAATCGCTTGAGCGGTTTCAGGCCGGAGATATGTTTTGTTGCTCTCATCTGCCATCGGGCCAACGTGCGTGCTGAACATTAAATTAAAATCACGAGGCTCGGTTTTTTCACCATCGCATGTTGCTATTTTTTTGCTTGGTTTCATTGGACATGCAATCGCATCAAGCTGATCGGCTCGAAAGCGGCCTTTGCAAGTTTTGCAATCAACCATCGGATCTGAAAAAGTGGACTCATGGCCGCTTGCCTGCCAGACAGCGCGATTCATTAAAATGGAACCATCCATGCCAACAACATCGTCTCGCTCTTTCACGTTGCGCCGCCACCAAAATTCTTTGAGGTTGCGCTTCAATTCCACTCCCATTGGACCGTAATCCCAGACGCCATTGAGTCCTCCATAAATTTCAGAAGATTGAAAAATAAATCCACGCCGTTTGCAAAGGCTGACAAGTTTTTCCATGAGAAGAGAGGCTGAAGGCTGAGGGCTGAGGGCTGAAGGAGTTTTCATTTGTTTCTTGTTATTCAAGCACCACCAAAATATCTTAAATGAGTAAGTTTTTGAAACTATTTTGCAGTTTGTTATTAGGTTTTCTTTGCAACATTTAAACCTATAAACCTGTAGACCAATAAATTTTTTTTACTATGTCAAAGATCCTTCTCTATAGCGCTATCGTACTAACGTTGTTAACAGCAGGTTTGGGTTACTGGAATCATTCTTGTTACCAAATTATTCTTTCGGAAAAGAAAACAACGATTCAACAACAACAGCAAGAGCTTGCCAAGCTGAATGAGGAATTAAATGGTCTGAAAGAAAAAATGACAGCGCAGTCTACCAATCAACAGGAATTTCAAAAAGCCTTAGCTGAAGCGCAGCAAGGTCGCATCAAAGCCGAAGGTGATTTGGCTGAAGTTCAAAAACAGCTGGCTGCAAAAGATCAAGAATTGGAGCAGAAGAACAAAGA
>VHCR01000319.1 GCA_016871655.1 Verrucomicrobiota bacterium | reverse complement strand
GCGCTGCGAGGCTCATACTCCAAGAAGAAAAATTTTTGCTGGAAGTGGACATTAAAATTATTTTTGATGACTTTGGCTTATTGTGCTGAAAGTTTGAGTTTAGATTTTGAGTTCAATAGGCGCTTCGCGCATACCAGTAATAAAGCGCAGCCTAGATGACTCAAACTTAACCTACAAACACTCAAGCTGCTACGAAGCATCTTTGCTTCGTAGCTCCGGATACTCAAAAGTTTTTCCTTCATAGTTACGTAGCACCACTTTTTCATCGTCGTGCGAGAGGACGTAGTTTGGATTGACGGGAACTTTTCCTCCGCCTCCGGGAGCATCGATGACGAATTGAGGAATCGCATAACCGGTCGTGTGGCCGCGAAGCCCCTCGATGATTTCAATACCTTTTTTGACGGAGGTTCGCAGATGGCGTGAGCCTTTGATGAGGTCGCATTGGTAGAGGTAGTAAGGACGGACGCGGCAGCGGAGGAGTTTTTGGACGAGCTCTTTCATGATTGGCACCGAATCGTTGACGCCAGCGAGGAGGACACTTTGATTGCCGAGAGGAATGCCATGATTGGCCAAACGTTCCAAGGCTTCGCGAACTTCAATTGTCAATTCACGTGGATGATTAAAATGCACACTCATCCAAAGTGGATGATATTTTTGTAACATTTCGCAAAGTTTCGTCGTGATCCGCTGAGGCAGGAAACAGGGGACGCGGCTACCGATGCGGAGAAATTCGATGTGAGGAATTGCGCGGAGGCGAGAGAGGATTTTTTCCAATTTTTCATCAGAAAAAAGAAGGGGATCTCCCCCTGAAAGTAAGACATCACGAATTTCGGGATGTTGCTCCAAGTAGGTGAAGGCTTCGTCAAAGTTCGTGTGAAGTTCTTGATCGCCGACACCACTCACCACGCGGGAGCGCGTGCAATAGCGGCAGTAGGAAGCGCAGCGGTCGGTGACGAGAAAATTGACACGATCAGGATAACGATGGACCAGCCCTGGAACCGGCATGTGGCTATCTTCGCCACACGGATCGGCCATTTCAGAGGGGTGGGTTTGTTCCTCTTCCATTCGTGGGATGATCTGGCGCCTGATAGGGCAGTTCGGATCATCGGCGTCCAATAAATTAAAATAGTGAGGGGTGATCCCCATTGCCAATTTGTGAGCTGAAAAAAGGACGCCCGCTTTTTCTTCCGGCGTGAGCTTTAAATGCCGCTCGAGTTCTTCAAGCTTGGTGATGCGATTTTTTTGCTGCCAATGCCAATCGTTCCACAGCTCCGGAGAGACATCTGGCCAGCATCCTGGGGAGTGCGAAATAAAGGGATGATCGATTTTCATGAGGTGTCTGTTTTTCTAGTTAACCCGGATATCTCATGCTAAATCTATTACGGCTTGCGAGATCCAGATGTATGCTTCGTCAGTTTAGGATTGCGCCTCGGGCGGTATGAAACATACAGCCGTCGTTGCAATCCGTTGCCTTTCTTCTCTAGATCAGCCTGCTGAGCCTCTCACTACGATTTACCATAAAATATCCAGGTTAATAATTATCGATAGCTTTCGCAACGTCTATTATTTTCTTGTTGGGAGTCGGATTTTAGTCTGAAATCGCTGCGGAATTTCGCTTTCACTTTTTGATAACGAGCCTCTTTTGTGCTAAAATATACGCCGCTCCTAGTCTCACTCATTGCATCGCTTTGTTTACTGAGCTCTTGCATGGTCGGCCCTAATTATAAGACTCCTTCTTCCAAGGTAGAGGCAGATTGGGTTTGCCATAAGGCAGCGTCGCCAAAACCGTATGGCGAGTCGGAAATTTTTTGGTGGAAAAAATTTCAAGATCCTACCCTCGTCAAGTTGATTG
>VHCR01000318.1 GCA_016871655.1 Verrucomicrobiota bacterium | reverse complement strand
AAATATCCCGGTGTCGTGATGAAAGGACGTCGTGCCCGTGGAGAGGTTATTTCGATTGCTCTCGCTGGTGATGGTCAACATCAAGACACGGGTGCCAAGATGATTCATGCTGCGGATGAGACGACGAGTAACATCATTTCAAAATCGATCAGCCTTGGAACCGGCCGTGCAACTTATCGTGGAATGGTCCATATTCCAAAGCATCTCAAAAAATGCAAAAACAATACCGAGTGTGACGCACTGCTCATCAATGCAAATAGCCGCACCGACACCTACCCCGCAATCACTGTGCGAGGCCAAGGTCATGTTGTGCAGCACGAGGCCAGCGTGAGTCAAATTAACGAGGAGCAAATTTTTTACATGCAACAGCGTGGTTTGAGTGAGGCTGCTGCAATGAGCTTAGCCGTGAATGGTTTTGTGAATGATCTTGTGCAGCAATTTCCGATGGAATATTCCGTAGAGCTCAAAAGATTAATTGATCTCGAAATGGAGGGATCAGTCGGATAAAAAACAGAATGTTTTTTATCCGACAGTTGAAGTTAATAGTTTAAGTTTAGGAAAAACTGCACATTTTTTACTTCAACTTCAACTTTCAGCTTTAACTGCCGCAAAGCGACTTAGCTTATGACTGTCTTTACTTCAACTTTCAACTTCAACTGCCGCAAAGCGGCTTAGCTTGTGATGTCTTCTGCTTCAACTTCAACTTCTAACTTCAACTCATCTTATAAAGGAACTTGCTTTCCCCAGTGGTTCCAAAAGCAGCAAGCTAACTCATGGGAGGAGTTTTTAAAATTGCCCATGCCGATACGGAGGGATGAGTTGTGGCGTTTTT
Source organism: Verrucomicrobiota bacterium (assembly GCA_016871655.1). Classification (GTDB taxonomy): domain Bacteria; phylum Verrucomicrobiota; class Verrucomicrobiia; order Chthoniobacterales; family UBA6821; genus CAIWMF01. The sequence goes on along the minus strand of VHCR01000318.1, from coordinate 1,047 downwards.
CCAATTTAAAGAGTCTTGATCTTTCGAGATGGCATGAGGCTTCTGCACCGAACAATGTCGATGCCTTGCTCGCTCGCTCGCGAGGTAAGAATAAGTATGCAGCGAAGCTTGTCTTTGCCAATGATCATCTAATTTTACGAGATGTGAAAGATCTTCCTCAAGGAGTTTTGCTCCTCTCACTGGAGGAGGCTGCTCGCGATCATGAAAAATTATTAAAAAATTATTTCACAACGCATTCCGCTCTTCTTGGTTCAGCCAAAATAGCAGCATTGCATCATGCACAGATCAAAACAGGAGCCTTCCTCTATGTGCCGCGTGGAGTGAAAATAGAACAACCAATTGAGTTGTGGCACTGGAGCGAAGGAGATCATGTCGCCATTTTTCCGCATACGCTTGTTATTTGTGAGGAAGAGAGTTCTGTTTCGGTGGTCGAACATTTTTCTTCGATGAAGAACGAGGCTTCTTTTGTTGCAGGCGTTCATGATTTGATAGCGAGGGAAAAAGCGAATCTCAAGTATGTGTCAGTGCAAGATTGGAGTCGTGAGACAACGGCTTTTCATCTGAATACGACGGATGTTGAGAAGAATGCTGTTGCCACAGCTCTGCAGCTGAATTTAGGGGGGCATTATATTCGCACAGAAAGCAACAGTCGGCTTTTGGAAGAAGGTGCCCGCAGTGTGATGCTCGCCATCAATCCGATGGATGCAGATCGCGAAATTGATCAGCGAACTTTTCAAGATCATGTTGCACCAAATGCAACGAGCGATTTGCTTTATCACAATGCTCTTGATAATCGCTCTCGAAGTGTTTTTTCAGGGCTAATCAAAGTTGGAACAACGGCGCATGAGACCGATGCCTATCAAAAAGTTCGCAATCTGATGTTGAATGACGAGGCTGAAGCCAATTCAATGCCAGGACTTGAGATCTTAGCAGATCGTGTTCGCTGCTCGCATGGTGCAACTTCGGGAGAGTTGAACCAAGATGAGCTTTTTTATATGATGGCCCGCGGCATTCCTCCACAAAAGGCTGCGAAGCTGATTGTGCGCG
>VHCR01000317.1 GCA_016871655.1 Verrucomicrobiota bacterium | reverse complement strand
AGCCTCTCGGGGCAACACACCGGAATGACTGATATTCCTCTCACCGAACAAGGTGAAAAAAATGCACGACAGCTTGGAAAGCGACTCGCAGGCCTAACTTTTGCTAAAGTTTTTTCAAGCCCTCTCCAGCGTGCCCTCAAAACATGTGAGCTAGCAGGATTTGGAGCCAGCGTGATACCTGACCCTCTGCTCGAAGAATGGAACTATGGTGACTACGAAGGTCGAACAACAACAGAAATTCAGCAAACTCAGCCTGAGTGGTTTATTTTTCGTGATGGTTGTCCTGGCGGAGAATCTCCAGCTCAAGTCGCTAAACGCTGTGATGAAATGATTGAAAAAATGAAAGCGATCAATAGCGACATTTTGATTTTTGCACACGCTCACATTTTAAGAATGTTGGCGACACGTTGGCTAGGTCTCCCAGCAGAAGAAGGTCGCCTCTATTTCCTCAGCACCGCGAGCCTCAGCATCCTCGGTTATGAACACAATCTTTCGGAGCCAGTAATTCGACTTTGGAATGATACTAGCCACTTGGCTGCAGCAGGCAGCCAAGGTTGAGAGGGCGAGAAGGGTCCGCTTGGAAAGCGCCCGTTGAGCGCTTGCTTGCTACTTCGCAGCTGTTGCGAGAAGCGATTTGATTTCTGGATCATCAATCGACATGCGTGCTTCTATATCCTTCAATGCATCCACAATCTTAGTCAGAGTTTGAATGATAGGAGAAGTTACTGCTTTTGCATTGTCAACTGTTACCGAAGAAGCGCTGCTTTTGACGCTTTCCAATTCAGCGCGAGCGCTTGCTAGCGATTCATTAACCTCGCTTTGAGTCGTTGCAATTTCTTTTGCTAGTTCACCTATTTTGTTTGCTTTTGTAAAAGTATCTATCTTTTCAAAGCCTTCAATCGCTTTAGGAGCTATTTTACTTAATACTTCAAGATTATTTAAATTTTCAAAAAGTCCAGAGGCGGCTTGCTCTACGGTACCAATACTTGCTTCAGCTTCAGCGAGTATCGTATTGACTTCAGCTGTTGCAGTAAGAGTAAATCCTGCTTCGCTAGCTTCAAGGGCTTCTCCTTGCTCCACCACTGTTGCTGCCTCTGCAGCAAGTTCTGCAGAACCATAAGTTGCAATGGCAGCTCCGCTAGAAGCAACTAAGACCACGGCACCTACAATAATGCCTGCTTTTTCAAATGTGCTCCGCTCTCCCCACCAACTCGAAAACCTGTTCCATAACGAAGGTGAAGAAGGTTGCTGTGCTAAAAGCAGATGATCGCTTGTCTCTTGAGCAGGCAAACTGTTGTCAGTATTTGCAACTGCGGTAAAAGGAACAACAGAATTTAACAAAAGTGCGGCAACAAGAATCGAGAATAATTTCATCCCCTAAGATAAACCAATTTTTCTTTTTTGCAAATGATCGACAAATATTTTTATTTGGTTATCATCAGGCGAATTTTTTTCTTCACCTTTTCACCACTAAACCTTCTCCACGTGAAGGCAAGGATCTTAAATTTTTCAACTCTTCAACTTTTTTTATGAAAACTCCCATCACAGTAGCTTACGGCGACGGCATTGGCCCCGAAATCATGGAGGCCACGCTTCACATTATTCAATCAGCAGGCGCTCAGCTTGACATTGAGCGAATTGAAATTGGAGAAAAAGTTTACTTGGCTGGAAACCCTGCTGGCATCGAGCCTTCCGCTTGGGAGTCATTACGCCGCACAAAAGTTTTTTTAAAAGCTCCGATCACGACGCCTCAAGGTGGCGGCTTCAAGAGCCTCAACGTCACCGCCCGCAAAGCTCTTGGACTCTACGCGAACGTTCGCCCTTGCGTCAGCTACGCTCCTTACATCGCGACAAAACATCCGAATATGGATGTCGTCATC
>VHCR01000316.1 GCA_016871655.1 Verrucomicrobiota bacterium | reverse complement strand
AAGACAACGTGAGATCTGAGAACGCAGTTCTAAGGAAAAAGAGCAAGCTTATCGCGTGCCCTTTTCAATTTAATACACTATAGATACAAACAACATAAACTGCGTTGAAAATTCGCTGAGGCGGATGAAATACAAGGAACCTCGGAGCACAGGCGCTGAGCGTATAGTAATACGTGAAGCGACGAGCACCGGAGTGACGCCGTAGTTCGCCGCCTCAGTAGAATTTACAACGTAGTTTACCTCATTTTGAGAGTCGCTAGACCGATGATCCCACACATAATCGCCATGATCCAAAAACGGACCGTCACGATTGATTCCTTCCATCCACTCAATTCAAAATGGTGGTGAATCGGTGACATTTTAAAAATGCGCCGGCCTGTCGATTTAAAACTGATCACTTGTAAAATCACTGAAATAATTTCTGCGACAAAAACACCACCGACGATCACGAGCGTAAACTCTTGCTTGCAGCTGATCGCGAGAACACCAAGCATCCCTCCAATCGGAAGAGAGCCTGTGTCTCCCATGAAGACGCGTGCCGGATAACAATTCCACCAAAGAAATCCCAACGAAGCTCCTGCAAGTGCCATGCTCACGACAGTGAGCTCTCCAGAAAAAGGATTGTGAGGAATTTGAAGATAGGTGGCGACTTTTAAATTACCAGCAACGTAGGTGAAGACCGCGTAGGTCACTGCAGCCATGAATGTACAGCCTGCAGCAAGGCCATCAAGACCATCGGTGATGTTCACGGCATTGGAAGTACCAACAATGATGAAGAGGTAAAAAATAAAAGCTGCGAAAAAACCAAAATGAGTGATAACTGGACCTTTGAGAAATGGAAAATAAACTTCTTGAGCCTGTGCTGAAAAAGAAGGTGTGAAAAAAAAGAAAAGAGTTACTAAGAATGCCAAAAGACATTGCAATCCAAACTTATGACGACTCTTAATTCCTGCCGATTTTTTTTGGGTCACTTTAAGATAGTCATCAAAAAAACCAAGCGCTCCAAGATACGTTGCCGTGAAGAGCAAGATCCAGACTAGAGGATTATTCGGCCTTGCCCAGAGCAAGCTGGAAACAAGCACAGAACCAATCAGCAAAATTCCACCCATCGTTGGCGTTCCTTGCTTGTTGCCATGAAGTTCGTTAAGCCGATGCACTTCTTCTGCCGAGCGAATCGGTTGTCCAATTTTTAATTGAATCAACCGCACAATGATTTCTTTTCCAAAGAAGAGAGAAATTAAAAACGCGGTCAATCCTGCTCCCATCGCACGAAAAGAGATGTATTGGAAAACATGAAAAACTTTTGCAATCGTTGTACCATGCAACGAATCAGTTAGTTGAAAGAGATAGTAGAGCATGAGAAGAAGGTTGAAGCGTTGAAATGTTGAAATGTTGAAATGAGGGTTATTCTAACATGTTGCTATAAGTTGTAGAACCAATACTGTTTTTATTATTAACTTTTTTAAAGATTTTCACTGAAGGTTAAAATTTCTTTTCAACGTTTCAACCCTTCAACGTTTCAACGTGCCTTGATTGCTTGCAATCAAGGCACTGACTACTTCCTTCATCTTCGCACTCAAACTTCCTTTGACTAAAACAAGGTCGCCAAGTTGAACGAGTGATAATAATAATTGCGAAGCCGCGTCGTTATTCAAAACTTCATGAACGTCTCTCACGCCAGCCTCACGAGCAGCTTGAGCCATAATGCTTGTTTCTGAGCCAACGGTGATGAGAACGTCAAGAGGTACAGCTGCTTTTCCAACACGACGATATCCTTGTTCAGCATAATCCCCCATCTCTCCCATTCGCCCCAGTACAGCGATACGACGACCTCCACAAGCAAGACTTGCCATTGTAGCGAGCGCCGCCTCCATCGAGTCAG
>VHCR01000315.1 GCA_016871655.1 Verrucomicrobiota bacterium | reverse complement strand
AGCGCGCAACATCTGCGTGACATGAAGCGCAAGATCGGTTGCCGTCACTCCCTCCGCAAGTTCGCCAGTAAGATGTACGCCAACAACCTCCGGGGTCAGGAAATAAACGGGTTGGCCAAGCATTCCTGCTTCTGCCTCGATGCCACCAACGCCCCAGCCGACAATGCCAAGACCGTTGATCATCGTGGTATGAGAGTCGGTTCCAACGAGTGTGTCAGGATAGAAAACTTTTCCTTCGGCTGTCTCAGTGTTCAGCACACCTTGAGCGAGGCATTCCAAATTGACTTGGTGGACGATTCCAATTCCCGGAGGCACAATGCCAAAAGTTTTAAAGGCTTGTTGTCCCCATTTTAAAAATTCATAACGCTCGCGGTTGCGTTGAAATTCGATTTCCAAATTGAGGTTCATCGCATCAGGCCGTCCATAAAAATCAACTTGTACCGAGTGATCGACGACGAGGTCGACCGGCACGAGCGGTTCGATGGAGCCGGGCTTTCCGCCCAGGCGTTTGATCGCGCTTCGCATCGCTGCGAGATCGACGAGGAGGGGAACGCCGGTGAAATCTTGCAATACGATGCGAGCAACGACGAAAGGAATTTCTTCTTCGATCGGTTTTTTTGCATTCCAATTTGCAAGTCGCGTGACATCTTCCTTCGTGATTTTGTGTCCATCACAATTGCGCAAGACCGATTCCAATACCACGCGAATGCTGAAAGGAAGTCGGGAGATCGGCCCCACGCCTTGTTTCTCGAGTTCTGGGAGCGAATAGAAGGATCCTTTTTGGGAAGCTGTGATGTCAAAGGAGCGAAGCACGTCGAAGGGAGATTTCATGGTAAATGTTAAATGAGATTAATAGCTGCAAAGAAATTTTGAAGATAGAAGATGGAAGATAGGAGATAGAAGATAGGAGATAGAAGTTGTGGTCTGTTAACGCAGACAAAGGAAAAAATCTATTTTTGCCGAAGGCCTCGACTTCCATCTTCCATCTCCTATCTTCCATCTTCTATAAATTTATTTTCTCACTTCAGCCCAGCGAGAACGCCTTTAATTTTTTCAAAATTCGGAAGTTGTTTTGGATTGTCGCTCGATTCGGCATATTGAATGACGCCAGAGCGATCGATGACAAAGGCCGAGCGCTTTGGCACGCCGCGCATGCCAAGGCCAACTTCGGGAAGAAAACTTTCGTAAGCGATACCGTAAGCTTCAGTCACTTGATGTTCGTAGTCGCTAAGCAATGTTACGCTGATTTTTTCTTTAGCAGCCCAAGCTTCTTGCGCAAACGGATTATCACCGCTGATCCCAAAGACTGTGGTGCTGAGAGTCGCATAGGAATTGAGTTCCGAAGTGACCGAGCACATCTCCTCGGTGCAAACGCCCGTGAAGGCCATCGGGAAAAAGAGGAGTACGACGGGCCCTTTGGTGAGAGCGTCTTTTAAGGTGAAGTGCTTTGGCCCTTCGGCTGTTTTGGAAGAGAGAGAAAAGTCAGGAGCCGTTTGGCCGATGGTGAGAGTTTTTTGGGACATAAAAAAATTTAGAGGTTGAGATGTTGCAGCTAGAATAGAACTAAAATTATTCTTGTTCAAAATAAAATTTCTTTCAGTGGAGCAACCGGTGAGACGGACAACGGACGAGACCATTCAAAAATTCCTGGTGAGGTTTGTTGATTTTTTGTGTAAGCCTCATCAAACATTTCGAGACGTGCATCCAAATTGTCGATAAGGTGGAGAGTGATTGCCTCCGGCGTTTTTGGTAAAACCGGAGAGCCGAATTCGAGCTGGCCGTGGTGAGAGGCAATCAGGTGGAGCAAGTGGAGACGGACCTCTTCCGAGGGCGGTTCTAATTTTTCCCAACTTTCTTTAGGGAGTTCACGCCAGAGAGCATTGAC
>VHCR01000314.1 GCA_016871655.1 Verrucomicrobiota bacterium | reverse complement strand
GTTATGCCTGCATAGCGCTTCACTCTTCCGCCTTGGTAGAAATCAAAATCCCTGCCTCCTATAGTCTCATTATTTATTGAAAGTGGTATACCCATGACGTTTGAATTTTAGGAATTTCTACTGGTTGTTTTTAGCGCTAGCAGCGTTGTCATCGCTACTGTTACCTCGGTAGCAGCACGCTCTGACGCCTTGCTAGCGCTAAAAATTCCTGCGTATAATTTTCCTAAAATTCAAACGTCATGGGTATATAAGAAATTTTTTTTCCTGCTTTTGATTAAAATTTGTGAGTGAAAATTCTTCAGCCTTCAGCCTTCAGCCTCCAGTCTCCAGCGTGGCAAGCAGCGGCATCATTGTCCAAAAATATGGTGGAACTTCTGTCGCCAATCCCGAGCGGATTAAGCATGTTGCGCGTCGTTTGTTGGAGACGCAACAAGAAGGGAATTCCGTTGTTGGAGTTGTCTCCGCGATGTCGGGCGTAACCGATGGATTGATTCAATTGTCCAAACAAATTTCAACAACACCGACTAGTCGTGAAATGGATGTGCTCTTGGCAACAGGCGAGCAAACAAGCATGGCGCTGACGGCGATGGCGATCGAGGCTTTGGGAGGAAAGGCTGTCTCCCTCACGGGTGCTCAAGCTGGAATTGTCACGAATGAATTGCATACGAAAGCAAAAATTCATCACATCACGCCTCAACAAATTGAAAAGCATTTAAAACAAGGGAAAGTTGTTATCGTTGCTGGCTTTCAAGGCGAGACAGAAGAGGGTGAAATCACAACGTTGGGTCGCGGTGGGTCTGACCTTACAGCCATTGCCTTAGCTTCTGCGCTAGGTGCCGATGCGTGTCAAATTTTGACAGACGTTGATGGTGTCTACACCTGCGATCCACGTATTGTCCCCAAAGCACAAAAAATTGAAGTGATTTCCTACGATGAAATGTTGGAAATGGCCGGAAGTGGTTCTAAAGTGATGCAGTCACGCTCTGTCGAATTTGCAAAAAAATATAGCGTGAGCTTTGAAGTTTGTAATAGTTTTAACACACAACCAGGAACAATTGTGAAAGAAGAATCTCCATGTATGGAACAAGTCGTCGTTCGCGGCATTAGCGTTGAACGAAATCAAGCTAAAGTCACCATTACTAATGTTCCCGATCGCCCCGGCTGTGCCGCTCGTATTTTTGGAGCCATTGCTGAAGCACAATTGAACATCGATGTCATTGTGCAAGATGTTTCTGCGAATGGAACAACAAATATTTCTTTTACGCTCTATCGAGATGACCTCGAGAAAATAGGAACAATGCTCGACTGCGTTGCTCAAGAAATTGGAGCGGGTGCCGTGCGCAAAGAGGGGGGGATCGGAAAGCTCAGTGTTGTTGGAATCGGCATGAGGACTCACTCTGGCGTTGCTGCCAAACTTTTTGAAGCTTTAGCGCGAGGTGGTGTCAATATTCAAATGATTTCGACTTCTGAAATTAAAATCGCTGTGATTGTTGACGAGGCTGATGTGGTGCTGGCGGCGCAACTCGCCCATACGGCGTTTGGCTTAGATCGGTCGTAACCGTTCTGTCTGGTTAGGAGTAAGCTTTCTCAATCTTTTTGTTGTAGAAAGTTGAAGTTAAAAGTTGAAGTCGAAGTTTCGAGTTGCCTGCGGCAAAAGATAAAAATTTTATATTTCGCGAAGCGCACGAAACTTCGACTTCAACTTTTAACTTCAACTGATACAAAGCAGCTTGATAAAACTCACTCTGACCAGATATCTGAACACATCACACTTTCCGCAACTGAATCGAGTCGACTTGCTCCTCATTTTCAATCACGTCGCTCATGACAATGAGATGATTTCCTTTTTGCAGGAGTGATTTTTGTAGGAGGTGTTTTTCAACTTCACGAACAGC
>VHCR01000313.1 GCA_016871655.1 Verrucomicrobiota bacterium | reverse complement strand
TTCAAAACTCCTCCGAAGAGTTATTGCGCCACATCGCTTACAAAATTTTTGATCAACAAAACGAAGTTGAATCACTTAATGCCTATCATGATCGCCCTCTAACCCCACCCCAACTCTCTTATCGCTTAATTGGTGTTGTTCTGCAGATGGCTCCATTGCTCAATATTCCTGAGGGGCAACGTTTAGATTACTGTCGTGAATGGGCTCGCTCTCGACAAGGTCGCATGAGTGAAGGGGCAATGACAACATTACTCAATGAGATTAGGCGAAATGGTCCTTTGATGGGATTGCCTTTAGCTCGACCTATTCCAGCTGCTCGTTAGTTTTAATTTCTTTCTTTGCTTTCTTTTGCGGCTATTCTTCTTTTTCTTTGAGTTCTTTGTGGCTATAATCACCGGATGTCTCAAGCACGTCGTCGTCATAATTGGAGTGAGGTCATCGGGGTTCTTCTCGTTGGAGGAGGGGTTCTGCTGTTGCTTGCGCTACTTTCTTTTGAACCGCGTGATGTTCCGTCATGGTTGTTCTATGCAAAATATGCTTCTGCATCCCCAATTCCTCTGAACTTTGTAGGGCGTGTTGGTGCGATTGTAGCAGGACTTCTCTTTTTTCTTTTGGGAGGAGCCTCTTTTTTTGCGGCGGCTGCTTTGTTGGGGCTTGGTATTGCAAAGTTTTTTGGAGAAGAGGACCATTTGGGGATTCGCTTTGGGTGGGCTTTTGTTTTTGTCCTGAGCTGGGGTTTTTTTCTGGATCTGCTTGATCAACTGCATCTGGTTTCGACTGTTTGGAAAAGGACCTTGGCTCTTCCTAGCGCGGGAGGCTGGTTTGGACATGCTCTCGGTGTGGCGTTGGGGCGGAATGCGATGGGGACGATTGGATCTATTTTTCTTTTTTTAATGGTGATGCTCACTAGTCTCATCTTGGCAACTGGATTTCATCCGATTCATACGACACGTCGGATCGTCGTCGCGCTAGGGCAAGGGATGGTCTGGCTTTTCCAAGTTGCGAAGAGAAAAGTGAAGAGACCATCTCTGATTGAGGAAGAAGAGCAACCAGCACCATCTTTAGAAATACCGCAGGCAAAGCCGAGTCGTCGTCGCTCTAAAAATAAAGAAATGGAACCGATAACGATGGAAGAAGAAGAGAGCACTGAAGAAAGATTGTTAGCAGAACCGACGGAAACAGAATTTCCTTTGCCCAAGATCATCGATGCAAGCGTGCCTACACCAGCTCGCAAGCCAACCCTTGCTCAGGTCATGAAAACACAAATGCCGAAGTCTTCTGCCTCCTCTAATGAAAGCGCTTTAGCGTCTCTTGATTTAGAAAACTATACTCTTCCAAGTCTCGATCTGTTAGAAACCCATGAGAGTGATGAGCGAAAGCCGGTCGATCCTTCAGTTTTGCAAGCGGTACAAAAAGTTATTCTCGAAACGCTGGCACAATTTGGAATTGAAGCAAGTCCGGGCGATATTACCAAAGGTCCAACCATAACGCGCTATGAGGTCTATCCAGCGAGTGGTGTGCGTGTTGATCGCATTTCCAATTTGGAGCGTGACCTTGCGCGTGCGACGCGTGCGGAGAGGATTAATATTTTAGCGCCGATCCCTGGAAAAGATACCGTCGGCATTGAAATTGCAAATAGTGATAAAGTCAAAGTTGCGATTCGTGAATTGTTCGATAGCGAGGCTTGGCATTCTTCTAAAGCGAAATTGCCCCTTGCTCTTGGCAAAGACGTTTACGGAAATCCGATTATTGCTGATCTTGCTCAGATGCCGCATCTCTTGGTTGCAGGCGCTACGGGAAGCGGAAAGAGTGTTTGTATCAATTCGATTATTACCAGTTTGATTTTTAAACACACGCCAGAAAATTTACGCTTCATCATGATCGATCCGAAGGTTGTCGAG
>VHCR01000312.1 GCA_016871655.1 Verrucomicrobiota bacterium | reverse complement strand
CGGCAACATGGAGATTTATCTCGATCGTTTCTTAGCTGATCAACGAATTTTTCCAGCGATTCATCTCACACAATCAGCCACGCGTCGCGAAGAACTCCTCTACCACCCAGATGAATACGAGCGAGTCATGACATTGCGCCGTCAGCTCTTTGCACTCCCTGCTGGTGAAGCCATGCAAATTCTGATTGAAAATATTCAGGCAACCGATTCGAATGCGGAGTTGCTGATGGCAGGGCTACGAGGAATCTGAAGAAGAGATCTTGGAGAGTTAAGACCTGAGGCGCTAGAAAGAGATTTTTCACCATCGGTTTCCCCTACTGAGCCTGTCGTAATGCTATCAACATCTGTTTCTTGATCACTAACTTGATCGACTGAAGGCAGAGAAGGTTGAACCAGATCTTCCTCACTTTCTTCATCGGGAACGTCACGCCAAGTCAAACCGATTTCGTGATCAGCAATAATGTTTGCTCCTTCTTCTACTGAAAACGGCTCGCCATGCCATGGCTTCGTTGGGAGTCCCAATCCATCTACCAAGTTTCGATTACGTTGAGTCTCTTCAACAATTTGGCTGACTTCGTCAATAGCACGATCTAATTGGTGCACAGAATAGCGAACACAATTTTGAATGTGTTCATTGAAATATTGTTTGAAAGGAACTAGTTGTGTACGAAGCTCTCTCGCTTTTTCTTGAAGGAACTTTGCTTGATCGGCAATTTTTTTGTTCCTTACTCCCCCTTCAACACCGACCCGATCAAACCTTTCACGTAACGTAGCGATTTGTACTTTAAGTGTTTTAGTTTTTTCGACAACGGCATCAATAGTATCCATCGCATCATTGCGAGCCTTGTGATCAAGTTGTTTTAATGACGTTATTTTAGTAGTTGGCAATTCATATTCTTTAGCCTTGCCACCATCTTGTCGCGATACTGGCGAGACAGTAGGCTCAACCACTTTTATTTCCCCTGGTTCAATCGAGGCTTTTTTATCGATCAAAGCCTCGGCCAAAGCAGCAAACTTCTCATTTTGCGGCTTGAGAAGCGCTTCTCTATCACGACTAAGCTCACTCACTAATTGCTCTATTTTTACAGCGCTATCTCCATCACCCAAAACTTTACTTCTTGTTTTCTTAGGTTGAGTTACTTCTTCAAGTCCTTTTTGCAACGCATCAGCATGGATCTCCCCCAGCTCCTCCGGAGTAATTCTAGGAGGTATCAAATTTTCTAGAGCTTGATTGATGAGATGCATATCTTGTTTCTTTTTTTTTCAAGAATTTAACAGATCAGGACGCTTTTCGCGAGTTATTTTCAATGCTTGTTCCTGCCGCCACGCCGCGATGGCTTGATGATTTCCGGAAAGCAACATCGGAGGAACAGACCAGTCGTTGTAATTTTCAGGACGCGTGTAGTGCGGATAATCAAGCGAATTCTCACTAAAAGAATCACTCACTGCTGACTCTGCATCTCCCAAGACACCTGGAATAAGCCTTACCACGGCATCAGTCACAACCGCGGCCGCGATGGCTCCATTAGTTAAAACATAATCGCCAATTGAAACTTCCTCATCGACGAGATGATCGATCACGCGTTGATCAACTCCCTCATAATGGCCGCAGAGAAAAATGAGATGTTGTTCTTTGGCCAAAGAACGGGCCATCGCTTGATCAAATCGTTTTCCCTGCGGCGACATAAAAATCACTTTGCTCTTAGGAGTCCGCAGTTCTCGGAGCGCCTTATCAATCGGCTCAATTTTCATCACCATCCCAGGCCCACCGCCATAAGGCGCATCATCGACCGTGCGATGCTTATCATTTGTCCAATGCCGTAAATCAACAACCTCCAAGTTCACCAAGCCTGATCCCTGCGCACGGCCCAGCATGCTTTCAGTAAGAAAGCTTTCACAAATTTTTGGA
>VHCR01000311.1 GCA_016871655.1 Verrucomicrobiota bacterium | reverse complement strand
AGAGGACTTCGTGAATGACAGGGAGTGAATGCTCGGTGGAGAGTTGCATCAAGGCATCGGTAATGGAAGTTGCAATGAGACGTGCATGCGCTGTTTCGCCCTGGAGGATCACACCAAGAGCGATGATCGCATCAGGCTTGCAACAGGATGCAGTAATTTTAGCGATAGCGGGAATTTCAAAAGCACCTTGAACGCGCGTGACTTTAATTTTTGTAGTTGGAGCAATCGCCAAAATTTCTTGCTTCGTTTGCTCCAACATCACATCAACAAAAGAATTGTTGTAACGACTGGCAATAATGCTGATCTGAGGAGGATGCTGGAGAGAACTGACCGGACGTTCTGGAAAATAAAGGGACATCACTGCAGGCTACAGGCTACAGGCTACAGGCTACAGAAAAAAATGAAGTTTCCAGCAAAATTAAATTTTTAAAAATTACCGAACGGCAACTTTCCACCCCCAGCCGCGGCGATAGAGGAAGAAGCCTCTTGCGGCGTTGTATCCTCGCTAATACCGACAATCAAGAGACCTTCTGGTGCTAGCATCATTTTCTGAAGGCTGCCGTATTTTCTCATTTCAGAAAGAGTAATTGCTTCGAGTGTGATACGCCCAGTAGTTCCAAGTTCACGGGCTGCAGGGGGTTGATATCTAAACGTTTTCGCATCTAAGATATTTCGCATCGTAGCTAAGTCATCATCAGTATCTGGAATTTTCCATGCAAACAAGACAGGCATGCCTTGTTGTTTTGCAAAGGTCATCCCAAGCTTACTCGTTTTACGCAGGAAGGCCCAGGTCACCATTTCATCAAGCAATTTTTGCTGATCTTTATCTAGGTTGGCATAGGCTGTTCGCACTTGATTCAGTGATAGTATGGTTGCTGTATTCAGCAAATCAAAGGTTGGTTCAAGTATCTCAACGAGTTTGGGCCAATTTTTTTCCCTAAAATATCGGGATAAATAACCAGTTTCTTGAGAGTTTATGTTTTTATGATCAGCTCCGTTTTTTAACAAAAAAACAAGCCTCTTTTCGGGAGTATCTAATCTGCCTGAAAAATTAAATTGAGATACATTGTCTTTTAAACAATCGACCCATTGACTTACTTCAGAGGTTGTGAATCTCGGATGTTGAGAAACATCTATACGGAACCTATTACGAGCCACTTGATGAAAAAATTACAATAGCCGTCGAACTTTAAACTCAGACCAATGCCAATGCAGGCATTGTATTCATTCATCGTCTGGAGTTTGTTTAAATGAAATTGTATGATTAAATTCTCTTTCATGTTTCGACGCTGAGCATCAAATCCATACATTAATATTCGTTGATCTCTCGATAAGGCATGGCTGCGATTTGTCACTGGATCAGCTTTACTAGCACTCGAAGAAGATCCGACTGAACTTTTTGCTGCTGGAGAGGCTCGATATGGACTAGTCACTTCCATGGCTTCAGAAGCAAGAGATCTGGTTGAAGCTTTAACGGGCCTCAGATCACTGCCCGAGAACGTTTTTATCTCATTAGAGTGAGCAAGATGAAGAATGGGATTTTGGTTATGTCTTGCAGAGTTTAATACTCTAGCAGCAAGGCCATTTGGGCTTTGTTGTTCTAGCGAATAACTATCGGCATGTCGCCCCGTCCGATCAACTTGTTCAAGTTTATTAAGTCGTTCAGCAGGGCTGAGAGGCTCTGGTGTAAAAGAACCAAAAGTAAAAGGTATGTTAGCAGCTTCCTCTCTTGGGGAAATGGCCCATTTTCCTAAAATAACGCTACCTTGTTGTGCGGTTTGCTGACTCACTTCCATTCCGATGTCTGTTGCTGCTGGCAAGGAAGCTTGGGATGTGCTCTGCCTGGAATCTCCTTGAACCATAGCTCCCTGTACTGCAGCTGCTCCTGGATAAAATTCTCCCTCTGTTTCATGCCATGTG
>VHCR01000310.1 GCA_016871655.1 Verrucomicrobiota bacterium | reverse complement strand
GGTCCAAGATTATGATCTTTCCAAACTAGAAAAAATGGAAGTGGCGAGCGTGATCTACGATCGTCATGGAGTGGAGATCGGAAAGATTTTTATTCTTAATCGTCTTCCGATTCCTTATTCCGAAATTCCGAAGAGTATGGTTCAGGCTGTGGTCGCCGAAGAAGACAACCGTTTCTTTGAGCATCATGGAGTTGATTATTTTGGAATTATTCGCGCTGCGGTTAGCAATTATCGACAAGGCCGAATCAAGCAAGGAGCTAGCACAGTGACACAACAATTGGCACGCAATTCTTTTGACCTTCGCGAGCGAAGTTATGAACGCAAATTGGTGGAGATGTTCCTTGCTGAGCAGATTGAACGCTCGCTTTCTAAAGAAAAAATCATGGAGCTTTATCTCAACCGAATCTACTTTGGAAGTGGATTCTATGGGATTGAAGCCGCTGCTATGGGATATTTTGGAAAACATGCGCGGGAACTGTCCGTTGATGAATCAGCCTTGCTAGCAGGATTGTTAAAAAGCCCGAATGCGCTCTCGCCTTGGCATAATCCGAAAGGGGCAACCAACGTCCGTAACTTTGTCTTGCAGCGGATGAAAGAATTGCACTTCATCACAGCGCGGGAATTAAAACATGCCGCTGCTGCTCCATTAGGCGTTCAAAAACGAGTCAATCCTTTCAAAGCCTCCTACGCGCTTGATTACGTGCGGCAGCAAGCAATCGCGGCTCTTGGATTTCAACGGGCGATGAATGGTGGAGTTCGTATCGACACGACCTTTGATTCTCAATTGCAAAAAGTAGCCGAGGAGTCCCTTTCTAAAGAATTAGAAAAAATTGAAAAAACTCCCGCCTATTCTCATGAAACGTACAATGACTATCATTTAAAGAATCATGAGCTTGAAGAAAAAGTAGCACGAGGTGGTTTTTTAAATTTTCCAACCCCGAATTATTTACAGGGAGCTGTGCTGGCCATTGACAATCAGAGGGGTGGTATTTTGGCACTGGTAGGAGGACGTAATTTTACTCACAGCGAATATAACAGAGCGTTGCAAGGTCGCCGTCCTCCGGGAACGCTCTTTACCCCTTTTGTGGCGGCAGCTGCTTATAGCAAGGGACTTTTTCCTGGAACCCTGGTTGATGATTCTTGCATCGATAATCATTATGTCATGATTGGTGGCGAGACTGGAATTTTGGGAGAGTGGGGAGTCGAACGTGCCGATAATAGTTACGAAGGTTTTATGACAGCACAAGAAGCCGTAGCGCGAGGGAAAAATGCAGCAGTGGTGCGTTTGGGGTTCATGACAGGAACTGATACGCTACAAGAGGTAGCCAAACAATCGGGCATTCGCGCGCCTGTGCGTAATGTGGCCAATGCCTACTTGGGATCAAGTGAAATGGGGCTTGATGACTTAACGCTCGCTTTTTCAACATTTCCGGGAGGGGGTAATCGTCCAGATCACCTTTTCGCGATTACAAAAATTACAGATGCTGACGGAAAGGTTATTTTTAACACACCACTCAAACGTGTGAAAGCGATCTCGCCCGAAGTTGCTTTTCAAACCCATGCCATCTTAGAGGACGCCTTGCACAAAACCGATGCTAGCGAAATCATGCAGGCGGGGCTTCCAAATTTTCCTTCCGGTGGGAAGAGTGGTACAGCTTATGATTTTACCGATGTTTGGTTCGCTGGTTACTCGAGCGCGGTGACGTGCGGTGTCTGGATTGGTTTTGATAAACCTCAAAAAATTTATCGTGGCGCTTTTGGCAAAGATGTGGCATTGCCGGTTTGGGCTTCTGTGATGAAAAACTCGTTAAATGATTTTCCAGGAAGTGAAATTAAACCACCTGCAACACTTCATCCTGTCGATGTTTGTCGACAGTCAGGATTATTGCCCGCTGAGAACTGTAAAAAACAAGAAAATGGA
>VHCR01000309.1 GCA_016871655.1 Verrucomicrobiota bacterium | reverse complement strand
TAGCTGCTTTGCTAAATCATCTACTGAGTCGCGTCCCAGGGCCATCGCCATTCGGCGGCACGACCCCATCGTGTTAATCGCAAGTGGAAATTTTGAAACCTTTCCATCAATCGTTGGTTGCTCCAAGAGCAAAGCCTTCCCTCCTCCTGCCGACTTCATCTCGCGATCAGCAAGCTCTGTGATTTGAAGCTCAGTAGCCACGGGAACCTTGATACGAAGGAGTTCCCCAGACTCTTCGAGCGTTTTTAAAAAATGAGCAAAGGAAGAATGAGACATTGGTTTAAAAAAAATTTTTGCTAGAATCGCAAAAAAGGTTGGTACAAGCAAGGGTACATGCTTATATTTATACTTCCTTTGCGCAAAGCTTACATAGCTTGCGAACAATTTCTGAGGAGTCGTAGCTCAATTGGTTAGAGCACCGCCCTGTCACGGCGGGGGTTGCGGGTTCGAGCCCCGTCGACTCCGGAAGAAATATTGGCCACAAAAAACGCAAAGAAGTCAAAGATAAGAAAGTACTGGATCCCCGCCTTCACAGGGACAAATTTTTTATTTCTTAGTGTTCTTCGTGGCCATTCTCTTTTTCTGGTGTTTTGGGGCTTTTCTTCCTTGACATCACAAAATATTGTGTCAACTCTTCTGGTGTTCCGTTTTTTGAAACACCATGTTGTGCCCCAAATGCCACTCTCTTGATGACAAAGTCATCGACTCTCGCCTTTCCAAAGAAGGCAACAGCATTCGTCGTCGTCGCGAATGTTTAAGATGCACTCATCGCTTCACAACCTACGAAGAGATTGAACATCTTGAAACCTTCGTCATCAAGCGAGATGGACGTCGTGAAAATCTTGATCGTCAAAAACTCCTCACCAGCTTTTTGAAAGCATGCGAAAAACGTCCCGTCCCGTTAGAAAAAATGGAGGAAGCTGTTTCTCATGTCCTTAATAACTTGGATCTCTTTCAACAGCGCGAAGTACCTAGTAAATTTATCGGCGATCAAGTGATGGAACAGCTGCGCTACCTTGATCCTGTGGCCTACGTTCGCTATGCCTCTGTTTATCGCTGTTTCGAAGAGATCGGCGAATTTATTGAAGAAATTGAATCGTTGAAAAAAGTCACTCAACAACCTGCTGCCTGTAATTTATAACATGATCGCATTATTGCATGGTCTACCGCTAATCACCCTCCCCAACGGACACTCTTTTACTTTTCAAAAATCGTGGATCAAAAATGCATTGCAACATGTCGCCTCGGAACAAGGCTACGGCTGTTGGTGGTTTGCTCGAGAGCTAGCTGAGAGCGTTGAACTTTATTTGCAACGCGAATGGCATAGCAATGTGATAACGATCACAGAGCTTGAAAACATCATCAAAGATCTCCTCCTCTCCTTGCGATTTTCTGATCTTGCTGCCGCTTTTTTTCTTCCGCCACCGCCAACAAGACTCTCTCTCTTGGAACTGGCGCAACAAGCAGGAGAAGGTTACGAACTTCTTTTTTTCCAATTGTTAAAAAAACGTCTCGACCAAGTAACGCAATCTGCGATTCAACAATTGGAAGTTTATGGTCTCGATGCCTCGATCCGCCACCTCTTTCATCGCAAGCGTCTCGGGAGAAAAGAAACCAAACGACAAATTGTAAATTACATTCGCAACTGCGGCGTCTCTTCATCATGGAAAGCCAGTTGCAGCTCACCGCGAGCTTTTGAGATTACGATTGTTTGAGAGAACCGCAACTTACTGGTAATAAAATATTATTTTATTATTGATATTTTGTTATCATTAGCATATCTTCCCCCTCATGAAGATTGTATCCCCCTTTTTTTGTTCCCTCCTCGCTTTTCTTTTCGCATCGCTCTCTCCGCTGCATGCAGAGCCAGCACAGGAGTCATTGGAAAATATTAGCGTAGAAAATTATTGCGCTTTTCTCAAT
>VHCR01000308.1 GCA_016871655.1 Verrucomicrobiota bacterium | reverse complement strand
ATTGACTCGATCGTTTCAAGATTGCATTGAGAAAAATGTGACAATAGAAAATGTCACAACGCTCCCTCGGGGTGTTCAACTCAACTTTGCAGATGGAAAAAGTTCTTTATTTGACAAAGTTGTTATTGCTACTCACCCAGACCAAGCCCTTGAACTTTTATCGTCGCCCACATCATTAGAAAAAGAGTTACTCTCCTCTTTTCGCTATCAAAACAACGATGTGATTCTTCACACGGATCCTCAATTTATGCCGAAGAGGCGTCGTTGTTGGGCTTCTTGGAATTATCGCATCGACATCAATCACGATAAGACACAACGTCATTCGGTTCATTATTGGATGAATTCACTACAAAAAGTTTCTAAAAAACACGACTATTTTGTTTCTCTCAATCCTCCTATTTTGCCGAATAAAAACAGCATTAAGAAACAACTTCAATATGAACATCCCCTCTTCGACCTCAAAGCTGTAGCAGCTCAAGAGCGTCTTTCTGCGCTCCGGCGAGAAGGATTTCAAACTCACCGCTATTTCTGCGGCGCCTGGCAACGTTACGGTTTTCATGAAGATGGATTGCTCTCAGCTGTTGAAGTCTGCAAAACGATTTTGGGACATGATCCTTGGCAAAAAAGATGAACCGACTTTACGAACTACATGTAAGTCACTGTCGTCTTAAACCCAAACGGCATAAGTTTTCTTATCCAGTCTTCATGCTCTACCTGAAGCTTGATGAGCTTCACGAGAGCACAAAAACAACATGGGGCTTGAGTCACAATCGTTGGAATCTTTTTTCTATTCATGATCGGGATCATATTAATCTTGGAATTCCTGGAGGCATTGCACCCAATCTTTTATCGTGGTTAGAACAACAAGGGAAAAAATTTTCTGAAAAACCAGAGATCTATCTTATGACTTTTCCAAGCGTTTTGGGCTATGGTTTTAATCCGATTTCGTTTTACTATCTTTATTCACAAGAGAAAAAACTTATTACAGTGGTTGCAGAGGTCGTCAATACCTTTCGCGAGATGAAACTTTTCCTGATCGACGATTCTGATGCTAATGGGATTTGGCATGCTCGCCTTAAAAAAAACTTCTATGTTTCTCCATTTTCAGATCCTGGTTTAGAGTTTGATTTTAGAATAGGAGCTCCCGAAAAAAAATGGCGTGTTAATATTGACGATTACGAAAATGAAGAGCGAATTTTTCTCAGTCAGATTCGAGGAAAAGCCTATCCGTTTTCTTCTAGCCGAATGCTCTGGTATTTTCTAAAATACCCTTTCCTATCATTTTTTATTATTGGAAGAATTCATTGGCATGCTTTTCTTCTCTGGAAAAAAGGTATTCCTTTTTTTAAAAAATCAGATCGCAAGGAAGTACAGCAAGATTTATTACGCCCCTATAAAAATTAAAACCCAAACTCAATGAGCCACGCCACTACTATCGAATTTGTCCCTCTCACAGAAGAACGTTATCTCAGCAAAAGCATCTGGGAATATTTTGTCCTCGATGCTCTGAAAAAAATGAAAATAGGTGGTCTCTGCGTAGAGACTCGTGATCGGCCAACCCGCTATTTTGGAAAGCCTGGTGCGCCCATCACGGCTCATGTGATCATTCATGAACCTGAAGCTTTTTTCAAACGTTGTGCTCTTTATGGCGATATAGGATTGGGCCAAGCTTATACCAATGGTCTATGGGATACCCAAGATATCAAAGCTGTTATTTCCTGGTTTATTGAAAACTTAAATTTCCTCCAAGGAAAAAACACCTCGGCTAGAAACATTCCAAGCGTCAATTTTTTAACAATGCTCAATTGGGCCCAGCATTTATTGCGCGACAACAATCTGAGAATGAGCCGTCGCAATATTAGCGAGCATTACGACTTAGGAAATGATTTTTATTCGCTTTGGCTTGATCCTTCAATGACCCAC
>VHCR01000307.1 GCA_016871655.1 Verrucomicrobiota bacterium | reverse complement strand
GATACAGCCCCGCAACTCGATGCACGTTTCGATGTAACGGAATCCCCACCACTTGGCTCATCATTTGACATTCGAGCGCATCAATTTCGGGATAAGGTGCACGAAGACTTTGAAGTGGGTCATGACTTTCAATCAACTCCCAAGTAGTATCTCCCACTTCCATTTTCGTCAAATGCCCTTCTCGATCGCGGACCTCAACGAAAGAACGAGCTCGCTCTTCCGGCGTTGCTCCTTTGACAACTTCTTTATATTTATCTGTCAGAGATCGAAAATGGAGCATTAATAACTTTTGAGGTGCCGTAGGTCCAAAAAGTTGCCGGGCCCCTTTTAGCAAAGAAAGAGCCAGATCATTTTTTTCTTCCGAAAAAAGTTCATACGCTTTCATTGTTAGTTGGTAAAACATCCGAGGCCTCCCACGATTACCAGGCTGTCGCCATGTATTCACATAACCTTGCCGATGCATATCAAGACAGTGGGCTTTGACCCCCATATAACTCATCTTTAGCGAGTCTGCTAACTCACGAACATCCATCCCATTGACTGACTTTTTCAACAGCTCTAAAATAGAGAGTCTTTGGGTTCGTCCAATTTCCTGAAAAATACTACGTCTCATCTTCGGCTTTTAGCGTTGGGTTTATCTCTTCTTCTATGCATCGACTACAACCCCCCACGAAGCCGCTTCTTTTTCAATGGCAGCTGTAAGAGATTGAAATTCAAAATTTCTGAGGGCTTTTACTAACTCCGGATAACAAGGATTAATGTCTAATTCTTGCACGGGAACCGGAAGTGGAAGATCTAAATCGAGAGCGACCATCAAGCGGTTTTGCATCACCTGTTCTCGGGAAGATTTTAATTTGACGTCAATTTTAGGATCTAAGTCTGTCGCTGTCAGCAATGATTCAAGCGAACCATACCGCTGAATCCACTTCGCTGCTGTTTTTTTTCCAACGCCAGAAATCCCAGGAATATTATCGGAGGCATCTCCCGTTAACGCCAAAAGATCAGCAATTTGATGTGGTTCCACTTCCCACTTTTGGCGAACTTCGGGAATTCCCAACAGCGCGTAGCTCTCATTTTTTCCTTCCAAATCAGCCTTAGCCACCGAATAAACAAAAACGTGATCGTTGACCAATTGTAAAATATCCTTGTCATTGGTGGCAATGATACATTCCATTCCTTGTTTTCGTGCCTCAACCACATACGAAGCAATCAAGTCATCTGCTTCGGTATTAGGGAGTAAAATATTTTTAACACCGAGATAAGGAATCACTTCACGCAATGGCTCCTGTTGCTCATCCAAATCATTGGGCATCTCTTCACGATGCTGTTTGTAGGCTGGTTGCAAGGTCGTTCGTCGTTCAGGCAAACCGGCATCCCAAATCACGGCAGCAAGATCTGGTTTTAAATCGAGGAGCATCTTACGCAACGCTTTAACAAAACCATAGATGGCATTCGTCGGTTCTCCCCGAGAATTTTTGAGACCTCGAATCGCAAAATAAGAGCGATAGAGATAATAATGGCCATCAACAAGTAGTAACCTCATCATTGCAAAAAAGTAATGTTGGAAATCATAGTCCTAAATTTGAGAATAGGAAATAGAAATTTTCTACACCTCTTTGGCTAGCCAAATAGTTACGTTGAAAAGTTGAAGGGATGTCCGAAATCTCATTAACCCGGATATTTCACGGTGATTCATCGCGAGGCGCCGCGCAGCCTGATGTAGAGAAGGAAGGTGACGAATTGCGACGACGGCTGTATGCTTCATACTACCCGAAGAGAAATCCTAGCCTGACGCAGTATATAGGCCCTGTCCGGGATTAGCCAGAGGCTCTTTTTAAGGGGTTCTGAGGGCGAAAAAGTTTGGGCATAAGCAACGAAATTCGCTGTTATGCCCAAAATTGATAGGTTATAAGGAGGTATGACATTGA
>VHCR01000306.1 GCA_016871655.1 Verrucomicrobiota bacterium | reverse complement strand
AAAAAGAGTTACGCTCACTCATCGAGGAAATTCATTGTCACGATTGCAGTCATGACCCTCTCTCTCGCGGCGCTTACAGCTCCCGGCATCGATGGTCTTGCTGCTGCTCGTACCCTTGCAGAGCCAATCGACGAGACTCTTTTTTTGCAGGTGAAGCTACCGACTATGAAGGAAATTATGAAAACGTCCACGGAGCCCTTGCCAGCGGCCTTCGCGCAGCGAAAGAAATTCTTAAGACAAGCTTCTTAATCTATATCTTCGGATTCATATTTTTGAGTTACAGGAATAGATGCTAATTGACCTTGCTCTGTTGACATACCTGGTTGCGTTGTTCCAGCATCCCCCCTACTAATGACTTTTTCTTTCAAGTCCATGGGAGGTGTGCTCAATCGTGATGCACTCAATGTTAAAGGCGGTTCGAACACCTTAGTTTTAAAAAGGCTTGTTACTGGCTTAGTAAATATTTTGGTATATTTTGTAACACTTTTTGGAATGATTCTTCGTGCTGGTTGCGCTGAAGCTGATTCCAAATAGGGAGAGGCGTTCTCATCATCAAATATATTCGACGGAGCCTCACTCTTACCATGATCTCGAGCGTCAACTGCAGACGAAGCCGGTGAAATTGAATGGGGCATTGACTGGACTTGCATCTGGTGCTGCTCTTCCTCCTGCACTGCCCTCTCCGCTAGTCTTTGTGCTTCCTCTTGTTTTAATCTTTCTTGTTCTGCTACAGCTTTTTTTTGCTTTTCTAATTCCTGCTTTTTCTGCAACTCTTTTTCTTTCTTAACTGCTTTATAATTTTCCACTTTTTTGGAATATTCATCGGCAATCCTAAGCATTGTTTGATCTTCCACTGATAGCTCCTCGCAGCTTGGAACATGCCCAGATTGTTGACTAATTAGACTCTGCTGTTTCTTTAATAAAGCGATCCAAAGATCATACTCTTGAGTAAGGTTTGTAAGTTTTTTTAAAAGGCTTACTTCTGATAAATCTTTTTTAATCTCGAGGAACGTATCTATTTCCTCAGCTTTTTGCGTAAACTCTCTCTTAATCACATCAAGTGAATAGGCTGGTCGCATCTTGCATTGTTCGTACAATGATATGATCTCTTTCATCGTCTCCTCGAGAGTAAGACTCTCGTGATCAAATAATGTTCTTTGTTTTTGAAGCTGTACTAGAAAACCAGATTGACTCTTAACAAACTCTTTTTTCTGTTGCTCTAGCTCTAGCTTCTCGCTCTCTGCACTGCTTTGTAATGAATTAATAGTTCTTATTTCATGAGGCAAGGGAACAGATGTCTCCTTGATGTTTTTTACTCGAGATGATATTTGCTGTGACTCAATCTCAGCATAAAAATCTATTTCAGATTGTTCGAGTAATCGCTCAATGGAATCTTCACTTTTTACTCGTCTCTCTCTCCGTCGCACGTCATTCATTGATTGAATATACGCAATGAGCTTTTCATCCTTCATTCCTAGCTTCACTCTTAAATCATCCACTTTATCATTTGGTTTTAACCGGAGCTTCTTGATTACGGAGTCAAGAGCCAAGTAATTTCTTTCCATCTCTTGAATGCGTTGTAATACTGCTTTTATTCCAGCCACTGCTGCATCTCTCCTCTGCTTTAAATTTCTGTAGTTCTGATAAACTTCATTTTCTATCGTGTTAGGTGGATGAGGCAGACTTTGCTGAAATGCCTCCAGCTCTATTTTTTTTTGCTTTAGCCCTCCCATCCTTTCAATGGCTTTTATTTCTAATTGAAGAGCTGATTGTAAAAGAGCATCTTCTTTTGCCACTTTTTTTGGAGAAAAAGAAATCTCCAATCTATCACTCGAAGACTCTCCTTCCACCTTTAATGCTTGATCTGTTAACTCTCTAACAAGCAAATCTACTTCTCCTTTGATCTCATCTTCCATTTGCTTTTTTTCTTTTGTTG
>VHCR01000305.1 GCA_016871655.1 Verrucomicrobiota bacterium | reverse complement strand
AAATAAATTAATTTTGAAAAGGGGTCGGTTCCAGATATTGCATATTTTGGTGCCATAGGGTTAGTTTTTTGAATGGGCCTGGAAGGCTGATTTTTTCTCGTGGTGGAGTGATTGATTTGATAAAAAGAGGGAACTTTTTTTGCAATGATCCTATTACAGTCTAATCAGCGAAGCATTTCTCACCGAAATGAGTGTCATTGTTCCCCTCAAACAAAGAAAAATTTTTCTTTGAGCTTCACACAAAGTTTGCTGAGCTACAGCAGATAAATTATTGGACTACTTAAGTGAAAGAGAATAAAGTTCCTATCTCATCAATCCCTCATTATGCCTCGCTATCTCGATCCTAAAAACGATTTTATTTTTAAGAAAATCTTTGGACATCATCCTGATCTACTCAAGAGTTTTCTCAATGCGATTTTACCACTGCCTGAGGGATGTGTTATTGAGAGTTTAGCCTATCTAGTTTCGGAACATGTTCCTGAAATGGAAGGTTTCAAGAGTACTATTGTTGATGTTCGCTGTAAAGATAACCATAATCGTTATTTCATTGTTGAAATGCAGATGGAGTGGGTAAGTGATTTCATGAAAAGAATGATATTTAACACAGCAGCAACATATGTCCGCCAGTTAAAAAAGGGAGAGTTATATCAAGAGCTGAGTCCGGTTTATGGATTAGCTTTAATCAATGATAAGTTTGAAAAAGGAGAAGAATGGTTTCATCATTACAGAATGAGTAATACCAATAAAAATAAAAACTTGGATGATATCCAGCTTGTTTTAATTGAGCTACCGAAACTCAAACCAAATACAATTACAGAAAAGAAATTGACCATTTTGTGGCTTCGTTTTTTAAAAGAGATCAATGAAAAAACAAAAGAAATTGATCCAAATTTATTAGAAGTAGAGGAAATCAAAAAAGCTCTTACATTATTGGAAGAATCTTCCTACAACGAAGCTGAGTTGTTGGAGTATGATAAGCGTTGGGATTTTGTTAGCTCTGAAAAAACATTATTGGCTGGAAAATTTAGTGAAGGCGAAGCAAAGGGATTAGCGAAGGGTCTTGAGAAAGGCAGAGCTGAGGGTGAAATGAAAGCAAGGGTTGAAATGGTTTACAATCTTCATCAGCTTGGAATTCCTATAAAAAACATTGCTACAGCTGCTCAACTTTCTATGGAAGAGCTCAATGGTATCTTGAAAAAAAAACAGGAGATTTTTTCATAAAAAAAACGGACCATTATTTTACTACTTTGATTTTGTTACTATCCGTGGTTCTATGCCCTTTATGCCAAAACCTAAAAAATTAATTCAATTTGATGGGGCTATGAAGCCATTGCTTTCTGATCGCAGCTGTGACCTGAGAACTAAGAACCGCCAACTGCTGCAGCTTCGCTCATTGGAAAAATTTCCATTGTCTCATGCCTTTGTTGTTTATGTGGGACAGACGGCGTTGCTGATCATCGAAACGTTGCAGGCGATTTTTGCTGGACGCGTCCGCTCTAAGCTTGTTTTGCAACAACTGGTCGATATTGGCTATGGCTCGCAGTTTGTGGTGATCGTCACCGGAGCCTTTACTGGTGGTGTTTTCACGGCGCAGACTTTTTATCAATTTTCAACGCTCGGGATGAGTTCTGCAGTCGGACCTGTGGTCGCTGTCGCTTTGTTTCGAGAGCTGGGACCTGTTCTCACAGGGCTCATGGTCGCTGGACGCGTTGGTGCAGCGATGAGTGCGGAGATTGGAACGATGAAAGTCACGCAACAGCTCGATGCCCTGCGCGCCTTGGCCGTGAGTCCGATCGATTATCTTGTTGTGCCACGGACGGTGGCGATGTTGATTTCGATGCCGCTGCTTGTTTGTGAGTGCGTCTTCTTTGGAATTTTGGCTTCCTACTTTGTGGCAGTGCATCTCTTAGGAGTAAGTTCTATTTATTTTTTACAAAATATTT
>VHCR01000304.1 GCA_016871655.1 Verrucomicrobiota bacterium | reverse complement strand
TGGACATGCCTTTGGGCCTGACACGCATTGGCAGCGCGAGTTGGAAGAACATTTTCCTTATCGGGAAACAGTCGATCAGTTGCGCGCGATTTCCGAAATCAAACAAGACATGGAGTCAACGATGCCGATGGATCGGCTCTTGTGTGGTGATGTTGGTTTTGGTAAGACCGAAGTGGCGCTGCGTGCCGCTTTCAAAGCAGTTCTTGACGGGAAGCAGGTTGTTTTTTTAGCACCGACAACAGTCCTTGCACAGCAACATTTTCAAACATTGAAAGAACGGATGAGCGCTTATCCTGCCAAGATTGAATTGATGAGCCGCTATCGCACAGCTGCTGAGCAGCGCGAGGTGGTGAAGGGCCTGGCTGCTGGTTCCGTTGACATCGTGGTGGGAACGCATCGGCTCTTGTCTCCTGATATCGCGTTTAAAGATCTTGGATTAGTGATTGTCGATGAAGAACAGCGGTTTGGTGTGAAGCATAAAGAAATGTTCAAGGAACGCTTTCGTTTGATTGACATGCTAACACTATCAGCAACGCCGATTCCGCGTACGCTTTATCTTTCGCTCATGGGAGCGCGCAAAATGTCGTTGCTCGAAACGCCGCCATCGAATCGTCAAGCCATTGAGACGATTATTGCAGCTTATGATGAGCGATTAATTCGTAAAGCGATTGAGCAAGAGTTAGGGCGTGGTGGTCAGATTTATTTTTTGCACAATCGTGTGGCTACGATTGAAAAAATAGCGACACGATTGCAAGAGCTCGTTCCTAAAGCTCGTATTGCGATTGGACACGGACAGATGAATGAAAAAGATTTGGAAGAAGTCATGCAACGTTTTGTTCGTGCTGATGCTGATATTCTTGTTTCTACTACGATTATTGAGAGCGGACTTGATATTCCAAATGCTAATACAATCATCATTGATCGTGCCGATAGATTTGGGTTAGCTGATCTTTATCAACTGCGCGGTCGTGTTGGAAGAAGTCAGCAGAAAGCCTATGCCTACTTGCTCCTACCACGAAGCATGATGCTTGTTGGGGAGGCGCGTCGCCGTGTGCAAGCAATCCGGCAATATTCAGAACTGGGCGCTGGTTTTAAAATCGCGATGCGCGATCTCGAAATTCGTGGAGCAGGCAACCTTCTAGGAACCGCTCAGAGTGGTCATATCGCGGCGGTTGGATTTGATCTTTACTGCAAAATGCTTCACAAGGCTGTGGCACAACTCAAGGGAGAGAAAGTGAAAGAGTCACCGACGCTCGAGACATCTCTCTTTCTCGATTTTGTGGCGACCTCGGCTGCAGCTTGGGAGCATGCTTGCAAGGAACATGCAGAAAAAGAAAAATCGGAAGGAAAACAATTTTGTCAATCGATGCTCGGCGCTTTTATTCCCGAAGAATATTTGCCAGAGGTTTCGTTGCGCTTAGAACTTTATCGACAACTTGCTGCGGCTCCTGATCGGCATAGCATTGAGGTGTTGGGAGTTTCTTGGCGAGACCGTTTTGGTCCGCTCTCGGAGCCATTGCAGCATTTACTCATGATGGAAACAATTCGGTGCGTGGCTTCCGAGCGAGGCGTGACAAAAGTGGAGACGCAAGGGCCGAAACTTTTGCTGACACGGCATGGTGACCTTTTGCAGCTCAACTATCGTTTTCCTCGATTAGCAGCCGTAACTCCAGCAGCAAAGCTCAGAGAAGTTTTACAATTTGTGGAATCGCTGCAGGTAGTGTAGAGTTATCAGGTATGAAAAGTTGGCGCCTTCTTTCTATGTTGGTTTTCTTGATGACTCTTTTTTCCGCATTACAAGCCGAAGAGGTCGTCGTCAATGGCATGGCTGCGATTGTGAATAATGATGTCATTACTTTTTCACAAGTGCGCGAGTTGGTGGCTGCTCAAGAAAAAGCTGCCGCCCAAATGTATCAGGGGAAACAATTGGAGGATAAAATTAAAGAAATCCGCCAA
>VHCR01000303.1 GCA_016871655.1 Verrucomicrobiota bacterium | reverse complement strand
GAGAAAAAGAAATCTCCAATCTATCACTCGAAGACTCTCCTTCCACCTTTAATGCTTGATCTGTTAACTCTCTAACAAGCAAATCTACTTCTCCTTTGATCTCATCTTCCATTTGCTTTTTTTCTTCTGCTGTTATCTCATGCCTTTCCCGCAGACTCATTCGCCGCTCAACATAACGCTCGACAAGCAATTGATTAGAACTTCTGTGCGAAGGATCTTGGAGAGCCGAAACAACTCCTGCTAACAGCCGATCCTCTAACAAAGTCCGACTGAGTTTGGGAGCAAACAGAGAAAAAAAGTTACTGAGACTCCACGGTTCTTCTTTTACCAAAAACGCAACTTGTTTTCTAATCGCTTCCTCTACTTCGTTTTTGATACTTTCTCGAATCGCTTCAGGAGATTTCCCTTTAAATTTTTGTTCGTCTTTTGCACCTTTAGCGCGTTGCTCAATGACCTGTTTGATGATGCTTGCGGATGATTCATTAGCTCTAGCAAGGACATCTAGTTCTACCACCTGAGGCGATTTAAGTTCCACACCTGCATGTCCTGTAAAAAAATTACTAATACCACCAAAAATACTACCCCACTTAAAATCAAATATTCCCCTTTTCTGCTCAGCCTGATCTTGCTGAACTCTATGACCAGAAAATAAACCGTAGAGATTAAAAATAGAAGACGTTGATTTTTCTTGAGGCACTCGCACTTCCGATCCAGATCTTGCTCGATCGCCACTAAAATGATCTTCAGAAACTCGAAAGCTCATCATTGTGGAACAAACTGATCGGCCCACTTTTTCACGGCAGGATCCATTTTGACTAAATCCGGCCAGCCACGCGTATAGCCTTCGCCAGGAAGTTTTCGTGTTGCATCAAATCCCATGTGCGATCCCATATTGGCAAACGTCGGCGCGTGATCAAGACTATCACTCGGATTTTTAATCATCGTACTATCACGCTGAGGATCGGTGTTCGCGCCAAGCCGGAAGAGGACCTCAGACGTATTTTGCACATCGCAATCGTCATCCACAACGATGATATACTTTGAAAACATCATCTGCCCCATTCCCCAAAGGCCATGCATGACTTTGAAGGCTTGCCACGGATATTGCTTGCGAATGCTGACGAAAACAAGATTGTGAAAGACTCCCTCAGCTGGCAAAGCAATATCAACAATTTCAGGAAAATTCATTTTGAAAATCGGCAAGAAAATGCGCACACTCGCCTCACCGATATAAAAATCTTCCATCGGTGGCACACCAACAATCGTTGCGGGATAAATCGCTTCACGTCGATGCGTAATGGCCGTCACATGAAAAACAGGATAGTTGTCCACTGGCGTGTAAAAACCAGTGTGATCGCCAAACGGACCCTCGGGCCTCATTTCACCAGGGTTTACGAACCCCTCGATGATGAAATCACTCTCCGCAGGAACCTCGAGCGGCACCGTGAGACACTTAACGAGATCAACTGAACGCTTGCGCGCAAAGCCGGCAAAAAGAATTTCGTCAATCCCATCGGGCAGCGGCGCTGTTGCTGCGAGCGTGAAGACTGGATCTCCTCCGAGTGCCACAGCAACTGGCATCGGCTCTCAACGTTTTCCATGACGCGCTCCAACTTTGTGAACTTGCCAATGCATCCCCGTCGTCGCACCATCATAAATTTGCATTCGATACATTCCCACGTTACGCACACCCGTGTCAGGATCTTTGGTGTAGACGGTTGGAAGCGTGATGAAGCGGCCTCCATCTTGCGGCCAGCATTTTAAAATTGGGAGATCGTGTAATGAGAAGTCACTTTGTTTTTTATCAAGTCGATGAATCACCTCATGACATGGCGCATTTTTTACCATACGTGGACGAGCGTGGAGCAAGTCAATTCCTTGGCGCAGCAACGTCATTCCATCACGAAAAGATTGCGGCGGTTTAGCCTTCATCAAAAACTCTAGCTGCTTTGCTAAATCATCTACTG
>VHCR01000302.1 GCA_016871655.1 Verrucomicrobiota bacterium | reverse complement strand
TGACAGGCCCTAGTTCCAATGCCATGTGATGAATGTGCAAAAATGGATGTACGAATTGATGATTCTTATCGAAGGAAGCATCGCACTCTGTTGCTTAACCTCTGCTCTGCTGCTGGCACGATCTCTCAATAACAAAAAACTTTTTGTGCATGCGAGATCTTTTGCCCTCATCAGTCTCTTCTTCGGCTTTTCTTACTTTTTTATCGGCTTTCTCATTATCGGCGGAGAATGGTTTTGCATGTGACAATCTCATGTTGCTAATGCCCAAACGGTCGCCGCGCTTTTTTCACTCTTGATGATGTTGATGCTTCTTTTTGTCAGCCAAAAAGAATGGGAATCGTGAAGTCACTTCGCCAAGTCCATCCACTTGCTGATGAGACGCGTCTTCCGATCCAGCAACTGTGCGATTGCGGCTTCAGGCTCCTCTTCAACGATCAATTGAGAAAACTGATCTTGGTGGAGAAAACCTTTCTTCACCATGTCGGCAAGTAATGTCACCAGTGGATCATAAAAACCATTCACGTTGAGAAGGGCGCATGGTTTTGGATGAATTCCAAGTTGCGTCCAGGTAAAGGCCTCGATGATTTCTTCCAGCGTTCCAATGCCACCGGGCAATGCCAAGAAACCATCAGCCAGTGAGGCCATCTTATGTTTGCGTTCGTGCATCGAATCGACAATGTGCAATTCCGTAAGACCTGGATGAGCAATCTCTCGTTCCTCTCGGATGAAAAGTTCCGGAATAATTCCGATCACCTTTCCACCGGCCGCGAGAGCCTCATCAGCCACAACGCCCATCAAGCCGACTTTGCCACCGCCATAGACAAGCGTGTGATTTTTTTCAGCCAGCGTTTTTCCAACCAAACGCGCTGTTTCTAAAAAGCGAGGATCGCTCCCAACATTGGAGCCGCAATAGATACAAAGTGTCGCCATAGTTTTTGAATTTTTAAAAGAGTTTTCTTTGTTTGCTCAATCGTAATAAATTACATTAACCTTGCAAATTAAAAATATAGTTTTTAATTTGCTTGGATGATCGCTCGTAATGATATCCATAAAGTGGAAGCTGCTCTCGATCGCCAAGCAGCTGTAGCCTTGTTGGGACCAAGGCAGTCAGGCAAAACAACATTAGCTCTTGCTCTTTCAAAAAAAAGACCCTCTCTCTACTTTGACTTAGAATTAAAAAGCGATCGCGACAAGTTGACTGATCCAGAATTTTTTCTACAGAGACACCAAGAGAAACTGATCATCCTTGATGAAATCCATCACATGCCCGATTTATTTGCTACCTTAAGAGGTTTGATTGATCAAGGACGTCGGCAAGGAAAAAAGAAAGGAAGATTTTTAATTTTAGGCTCTGCTGCAATCGACCTGCTGCGGCAAAGTGAAACACTTGCTGGAAGAATCGAGTATATCGAACTAACTCCTTTCACCGCTTTAGAAGTGGGAAAAAAATTTCAACAACGAGAACAGTTATGGCTGCGCGGCGGTTTTCCAGAGAGTTTTCTTTCAAAAAATAACAAGGAGAGTTTTCGCTTACGACGAGCTTTTATTAGAACCTATCTTGAACGCGACGTTCCTCAGTTTGGACCACGTGTTCCTGCAGGGACGTTAGAACGACTTTGGATGATGTTAGCTCACAATCAAGGAACTTTATTAAATGCCTCACGCTTAGCTGCAGGACTTTCTCTGAGCGCTCCAACGGTTACAACATATGTAAGTTTATTGACCGATTTATTTTTAGTGAGACGTCTTCTTCCTTACGTAAATAATTTTGGAAAACGAATGGTCAAAACTCCGAAGACCTACATTCGTGATAGCGGCCTATTACATGCCTTGTTGGGGCTTGAAGAGATGGATGGACTCTTAGGACACCCTGTCGTTGGTTTCAGTTGGGAAGGATTTGTTATAGAAAATTTATTAGCAGTAGCTCCCCAATGGACCCAAGCAAGTTTTTATCGCACGGCAGCTGGTGCCGAAATTGATCTTTTGTTGGA
>VHCR01000301.1 GCA_016871655.1 Verrucomicrobiota bacterium | reverse complement strand
TTTTGCGGCTATTCTCTTGCTTCTTTTTTGAAGATCTTTTTCACAGACTCCACATCTTTCACAATTTGAAGTCGGAGCTCTTCAACGCTAGAAAATTTTTTTTCAGGACGGAGGTAAGCGATCGGTGTCATTGTGAGTTCTTGGCCGTAGAGATCTCCTACAAAATCGAAGAGATGAACTTCAACGGTTTTTGGAAAAGGAAAATCATGCAGCGTTGGACAATGCCCAATATTAGCAGCACCTTGATATTTTTTTTCTCCAACGATGGCTGTAACAGCATAAACACCATCAGGTGGCAGTTGAATAGCTGGCAGCAAAAGATTCGCCGTTGGAAAACCAAACTCTCTTGCTTTTTGATTTCCTTCAATCACTGTTCCTGTCAGCGAATAGCGACGACCTAAGCAAGAAGCTGCATTATTAAGATCGCCAGACGCAATCGCCTTCCGAATACGAGTGCTGCTAACACTATTTCCATTGAGTTCAATCGGCTTGATCGTGAGCACTGAAAAATGAAATTTTTCTCCCAACATATTTAATAATTCCAAATTTCCTTCTCCCTCTTTGCCAAAAGACCAAGAGGCTCCGACAACAATGGTATGCAGCTTAGGAAGCGCTTTTGTTATTTGCAAAATAAAATCGGCAGCAGGAGTCTCTGCTAGTTTTTCATCAAACGTCAGCAATAAAACTGCATCAACTCCGAGTTCTTGAAGCAATTTTATTTTTTGCTCCGTTGTTGTTAAGAGAGCTGGCGCTACTGAAGACCGTAACAATGAAACAGGGTGTCGATCAAAAGTCATCACGACAACCTTTCCACCAATGGCTCGCGCCTCTTCTTGAGCCCGTTTAATCAAAGCTTGATGCCCAAGGTGCACCCCATCGAGCGTGCCGGGGATGAGGACTGAAGGTTGAAAACTGAAGGCTGAAGACTGAAGGGTTTTTAAATCGTAAATCAATTTGGTCATGATTTAAAAATTTTGAATGAAATTTTCTAGCACAATAAAGCAGGTCGATTTTCTTGATTTGGAACCTTCAGCCCTCAGCCTTCAGCCTTCATCAAGCCTAGAGCTTCATGTTACGCTCCTCGCAAGCGCGAAACTTCTGGCAGGCTCAACACATGGCTCAACAAAACATCACGTGGTGTTTCTTTAAGACGGTCCGCTGGAAAAGCCTTCTCCACAGAAAAACGCCCTGACTTAGTGCGACGTAATACTTGCAAATGGGCACCACAGCCTAACTCTTGACCGATATCATAAGCATAGGTGCGAACATAAAAGCCTTTGCTGCAGACGACACGAAAATCAATTGTGTCAGAAGTGGTTTTTAAAATCTGATGGCCATAAATGTGCACAAAGCGTGGTTCACGTGCAACCGTTTTTCCTTGGCGCGCTAATTTGTAAAGCGGCACGCCATCTTTTTTTATCGCGGAAACCATTGGTGGCGTCTGATAAAAATCGCCATCAAATTTTGCAAAAGCGGCTTCTAATGTTGCTGCATCAAATGTTGGCACTATTTTCTCTTCAACGATTTCCCCATCGGCATCTTGAGAGTCTGTTGTCACTCCTAGTTTCATCGTGCCAACGTACTCCTTATCTTCGCTCATCAGGAGGTCTTGAATTTTTGTCCCACGCCCCAAGGTCAGCATGAGGAGCCCCGTTGCAAGAGGATCAAGGGTTCCACAGTGACCAATTTTTTTGATCCCAAGAACACGCCGTGCAATAGCCACGACATCATGCGAAGTCATGTTGCTGGCTTTATCAATAAGGAGAACACCATCCATAATTTAAGCTAAAGTTAAAAGTTGAAGTTGAAGTAAAGACGAAAAGATACTTTATTTCAACCAACTTCACTCACGATAAAAAACAAGACGACCATTAAGCGATGGTGCAACATCTATCATTGTCATTTGCTTGCCGAGCACGAGCTAGCCCGGATATTTCATGGTAAATCTATTACGGCTTGCGGAAGGCGCATGTCTACTGCGTTGGACTCGAATTTCGATTTGGGCGGTATGAAA
>VHCR01000300.1 GCA_016871655.1 Verrucomicrobiota bacterium | reverse complement strand
AATAGATAAAATTGATGCAGTACAAGGAGCGAGAAGCAGAGCCGAGGAGTGTATAAGTAATACTCGACGAAGGCGAGCATCACAGCGACGCAGTAATGCGCGATTTTAGCTTTTTCAAGACACCCTCTAAAGCTTTATTTTACTACAACCTACAACCTATAAGCTATCACCTTGCAACTAAAAAAATTCCGCGTCCTAACAAAGGAAAAATTACTTTGCACAAAAAGCACACAAGCTAGAAAAGTCAGAGGACTACGACAATGAAGATCCGATCACCGTTGCTGCATTCCTGCCCTGGCGGGGTTCATCAGTCCGCAATTCATAGCCCCTGACCCCATTGACTTTAGCTTAAGTTAGAAAACGATAAAGAGAATTTTTTCAAGGCGAACTCAAATTTTCTAAGCGCCTAATAAAATGGCACGTAGAAAACTCAACCGCTGGAACCATAACACACTATTACTAGCTAGCATTCCACTATCGACAAGTGTAATTACGTATTCTGAGCAACGAGCTAATGCACTTCGAGTATCAGGATGGTCTCGAGTCCACGACTCAATCGGCGCATCTGGTGCATTAGTTAGCAAGAGTTTTATTTGACTTGCAAGCACATGAAGTTGATCTTGAGCCAATGCATGTGAAGCTCTTGAAAGTTGAATTTCTAAATTATTATTTTCAAGTTTTTTTAAGCTAAGCTGCTCACAAAATTTGCCTATTACTTCCAAATTAGCCTGCTTAAGACTATTAAAAACAATCTCACTACTTAGTCCAAATTGACAAGCAGTCTTTCGTAAGTTTTTAGAGAATACTTTTTCAGCAATTTCATCGCCGTAATTTTTTTGGAGGGTTTCATAATAATCATCAACAAAAGATTGGTTCTGAGTTAAGACATAATTGTTAACAATATATTGGCATGCTTTGCCACCGAATGTCTCTGGAATGGAACTTCCAGAAAGAAATGTTTCTCCACCTTCATTAATGAAAAGGTGAGAAACTATTTGCCGTTGCCGTCGAGCAAAATCCATATAAGCAGACAGTGGATTTTTGCGCTCAAAAATATCAACCAATACTGGCTCTTCATCACCCTCTTTACTCTCAACATCAGTATTGGGAACGATAACATATCCATTACCCTCCTGCTCTGTTGCAACTTCATTAACAACTCCCCCCAATCTTTGCAGGGTGGTAGTGGCACTTCTATCATCTTCAAAATCTCTCCTTGTCGGAGGACGTATGTTTCCTTCGCCTATATGATCCATAGGCAATGCAACTAAAGAGACCGAAAAAAGAATCAATAAAAAAGCTGCACTAATCGGCCAAGAAAAATAATAGCTCGCTTTCATTGGCTTTTTGCATTGTTTTTGGAGAAGTCTCTCCTTGTAAGATTTTTTATGAAATCATCTTACTTTCTCTTTTTAGAAGAAGTGGTAGAACCTGCGGCAGCCTCTTGCTCGGGAGCCACAGCCTGCGGGGTCGGAGCGACTTGTTGTTGCATAGCTTGTTGGTTGCGGCTCATGATTTCTTGAATGGCACCTTGAAGATCACCAAGAGGAATCCAGCCCACGACGACATTTTGTGCTCCCGTAGCTTTTGAAGTCACGACCATGCTATCCAAAATGCGAGCCATTCCCGTTTTAGCATTCCACTGAACAACTGTTGCCGTCGGCTTGCCAGCAATCATGATAGTTGCAGAAATACATTGGAAAGGACCTTCGCTATTAGCATCTCTCGAGGAATTACGTTGGCAAGCAGTCAACGCAGCAATAATAACGACAGGAATAGCAATAAAAGAAAATAGGTTTTTAAAATTCATCTATTCTTTGTATCAATTATCGATAGATTGACAAGCACGAATTCATGAAAAAAACTTCCTCTTCTGCTCAACTTTTCCATTCATCAAGTATCGAAGAAACTAATGCGATCGCGGCTCGACTTCTTCAACAACTTGAAAAAACAAGTATCATCAGCCTGGAAGGGCCACTAGGAGCTGGAAAAACCCATTTTGTCAAAGCCATTGCCGCAGCTATGGGGGTTCATGACGAAGT
>VHCR01000299.1 GCA_016871655.1 Verrucomicrobiota bacterium | reverse complement strand
AGAAAAAGAAGATGAGCTTAGAAATCTTCAACGCGAAAAAACTGAGGAGGAACGTTCCTCGTTAGTCTCAATACAAAAAAACATTCAAGAACTTTTACAGGAATGGTCTAGCTTGCATGAGAAGCAACAACAAAAAAATAACGAGTGGGGTCAATTTCAAAAACAAGAAGAGCAAGAGAGAAAACAGAAAGAGGGAGAAAGCGCTTTTCGGGATGACGATCAATCCTGGAAAGCATGGCGGGTAGCAGATCTTACCGTCATTGAAGAGCGATTATCAAAAGCAAAAGAAAAAGAATCCGTAAATTCAAGGCTCTCATTACAAAAAAGAGAAGACCCCTTAGGAAAACAAGAACTAATCTCGCTTGCGGCGAAGCAGTATCATGAAGGAAATCCAAGCCTTTGGTTTTATGGACTGAATAAACAAGAGAGAACAAATTATAAAACAACTGCTAAGCAAGAAAATAACGAGTATGAAGAAAGTTTGAGAGATCAGGCGGAAGTTATTAGTGGCCTTAAAACTCGTCTTCAAGAAAATACCTGTAGTCCAGATGCTCACCAGGAGCTGGAAAGGCAGCTTCAAAATTTACAAGCGCAACAAGACCAGAGGCAAGATGATCTCGCGAAAGGTAAGGCATATTTCCAAGAGATAGAAGAGCAGACCAAGGAGAGAAAAAATCAGTCCTTAGAAAAAATTAGAAATGAATGTGACGAACTACAAAACTTGGCATCAGAAAGCACAGCCAAGGCAATGTCATTGCCCCCTAGCTATGAGAAAGATTTTTGGAATGCTAGTAGTGATAGTTTGAGTCAGGCTATAGAATATTTAAAAAATCTCATCAAATCAATTTCGCAACATAAGGATGACGTGGCTACGCTTTGGCGAGAAGCAGCAGATCAAAGTAAGGAAGCCGCAGAAGCAATGGCTGACAAGAACGAAAATGAGGGATTGAAATTATGCGTTATTGCCAAGTTATCTAGAGTGAAGGCCAGGGATGCACAATACAGGGTTCAAGCAATCGAAGCTGCAAAATACAGAGCTCAAGCAAACGAAGATGAAGCAAAGAGAAATTCAAAGTTAGCTGAATCTTGGCAAGGTGTAGCTGAAACACAACAACGTTCTATTGATCGTTATCTAAAAGCAGCTGAGGCTTACGCAGCAGGAAAAACGAATGAAGGAAATATTTGGTTTTGTATGGGTGATGGTTTCTACTACGCAGCAGAAAAACTAGGCAACGCCATCGGAGCTGAAGTTGAGAGAAAGCCAGATGTAGCGGGGAAATGGCGGGAAGCAGCGAAGTTTTATGAACGTTCCACAACAGCTTACAAATATGGAATTCAGGCTTATCCGCCAAAAAAAATAGATGACCTAACATGTTGGTCTATGACTTTTGGGAGCAGAAAAACGAAGGAAGGTCATGCTTTGAATTCTGCAGGTCATAGTCTTCAGAAATTGGGGTTCGTGCGATGTATGGCTATCCAGGCGGAACTAGATCAAAAGCTAGACATTGCAGAAAAATGGATGGGGATAGCGAGTCTTGATGAGAGAGCTCTTGAGTCTTATAGAGAAGCAGCTCTAGCTTACAAAACAGGAAAGAGTGCTAACGGTCTTGGTTGGTTCCAAGCCGGCGGAAATTTCGACAACTCAGCATGTGCCTTAGTTAAAGCTATCGAAGCTGACGAAGTTTGGAAGATAGAGGTGTCGCAACTTTGGCGAGAAGCAGCTGCTAACTATGAGGAATCAGGTGAAAAGTGGAAAAAATCAGAAGAGGTTCGTGTTGAAGATACTTTCTCCAATGAAATGCAGAGTACATGGCTTCGCACCAATGCAATAATATTAGCTTCAAAAGCAAAGAAGCTTGCTACAGAAGCAGAAAAAATGTGAGAGATCGAGCGCATTAAAAAGTAACGAGTAATGAATAGTAGTGATAAGTAATACCATCTTCACTCATTAACTAGACTATCTGACTTGTTGTTATTGATATATCTTCGTTGACTGAGCCCGTCAGAAAGTTTGTGTTTAGGTCAAAACCTGAGACAAACATAACATGAAC
>VHCR01000298.1 GCA_016871655.1 Verrucomicrobiota bacterium | reverse complement strand
TGGAATAGGAGCGAGTTCCATTTTGCGAAATGTAGACCATGATCCAAAGCAGCAGAACAATTTCTCCTTCAATTTCATGATTTAAGGCATCTGCAACAAATTGATCGGCGAAGTGAAGGATAAACTTTCCGAATCTGGCTCGATCGATCGCATCGCTCGATTTCCATCGAGAAGTAGAGGGAGCTTGCTGTTTAGGCTGTTTAATTGAAACGAGCTCTTGCAGAAGAGTTTCTCGCTTTTCTACACTCCATGTAACCCCCGAAAAAATCAGCTGACAAAGTTGGGTTTTCCATAGTCTCTGAAAGTCTATGAAATGTCGCTGCTTGCCAGCAGTAATCGAATGAGACACTTGGGCGTAGGCTTGAGCGACAGAGGTGGTTTCCTTGGGAGCAAACCCCAGTTTTTCTAACGTTCTGCCCCTCACCTTTGGAACTTTCTTGAGATATTTCTCTATTGTTTGTAGGAAGTGCTTGCGTGATCTTTGGTGGAGATTTCGTATTACTGGTTCTTGTTCTTTCCCATATTCATGAACAGCGCATAATTGATTGGTCAAGGTATTGGCTTTATTTTCTTTTTCATACCAGTCTATCCATTCGGACATCTCTGCTTTAGACGGGCAGTAGAGGAGAGCTTCCCATTTTTCCTCATCAAGCTTTTTAAGATTTTCCTCTGGGAGGACAGTTTTAACGCCCCAAGGGATATGCCAAATCACATTTGAAACTCCTGGCGGAAAAAAGCAGACACGAGAACGTGGATAAAACGCAGGGGTTAAAACCATGCCAATGAAGGGAGCTGATTTGACTGCCTCGCGCACCTTTTCATTCGGAGAAAAAATGCTCAATGCATATAGGTGGGTACGCATCATTGTCGCCAGTGCTTTTTCCGTTATGAGTGGCCTGCCAAGGATGAGATGCGTTTCATAGAAGTGGAATTGAAGAACATTGGATACTTTTGCCACTTTTAGGTGGAAGGCATCTAAATCGTCTAAGAGGGATTTGATCCCTCTTGCAAGTTTTTGGTGTTTAGTGAGAGCCATCATCTTCTCCTGGGTCTGAATTAGTCGCGATGATTGCGCTCAAATTAGTCGTGCTGACCAGTTTCTCATAAACCTTGCTTGTCAATTGTTGTACGCTGGCCGCATCTGGATGACAATATCTAAGCAATTGAGACAGAGTGCGATGCCCTGTGGCTGCGGACAATTGTATGTTAGAACTTCCTGATACGGAAGCTGTTGTCGCGAAACAATGTCTCAAATCATGCACGCGGAAGTCCTCAATTTTTCCGTCTTTTAAAGCTTTTTCCCAGGGCTTGCGCAGAGTTAGCTGTCCGAAGCGAGTTTTGCTGGCAAAAACCAAGGGTTTTTCTGGATTTCTTTTAGAGAATAGCTCTTTGAGCATCTCCAACACATCTCCGACTATGGCCAATACGCGAGGACGTCCGTTTTTGGTGCTTTTGAGATGGATCATGCCATTTTCAAGGTCCACCGAATTCCACTGAAGACCAAGGAGCTCGCCGCTTCTTGCTCCTGTTGTAAGGGCCAAGATCACAAAAGGGAGGAGCAGCTTGTTGGAGCTCTTTGCACATGCCTCCAGCAAACGAGAGCACTCATCAGGAGAAAGAGTTCGGTTTCTACCCTCTGCTTCCTTAAGCTTTTTAACGCGGGACATGGGATTTGATGAAATCCATTCGCATTCTTTTACTCCGTGACTTAGGACGGCTGAAAGAGAAGCGAGGTAGCGATTGACAGTAGCTTCAGTGCGTTTTTTGCCTTTCGGTAGAATTTCATCCAGGAGCTCTCTTCGATGTTTTGAGATCAAGTCTGAAGAAACGTGTTTGAGAGCGAATTTCCCCAGTTTCAATTTCCACCAGTTGAGGTGGCGGAGGACATCTTCTGCACTTTTGATGGAGGGAAGAATATCTTGAATGTAGCGGTCGATGAGTTCACTTAAAGTGTGCTTTTGTTTGGACTTTTCAGGGAAGTAGAGACCTTGTCTTCGCTTTGCCTCTTCCTGAATTGCCCAGTCTTTAGCTTCCTGACGTGTTGGAAAAGTTTTATATTGGATTG
>VHCR01000297.1 GCA_016871655.1 Verrucomicrobiota bacterium | reverse complement strand
CGCAGGAATTTTTAGCGCTAGCAAGGCGTCAGAGCGTGCTGCTACCGAGGTAACAGTAGCGATGACAACGCTGCTAGCGCTAAAAATAACAAGTAGAAATTCCTAAAATTCATTCGTCATTGGTATATCTTCGGATAGCGCTTCGATCTTCGGCCTTGTTCTAAGAAAAAATTTCAGCGCTTCTAACATGCCCTTTTCAATTTAATACACTATAGTCCGGATATTTCAGGGTGATTCGTCGCGAGCCGTAGCGCAGCGTGACGGAGACAAGGCGGAAGAGGAGTTTGGCGCCGGGCTCTATTCAACATACCGCCCAAGCCAAAACCGGGGTCCAACGCAGTCTACATCACCCTCTCGCAAACCCCAGCAGACTCACGGTAAAATATCTGGGTTGCTAGCTTCATTGAGGAACTTGATTTGGGCTAAAAAGGAAAGTACTAGGTCCTCATTATATGACTTACTCACCAAACCAACGGACTCTCGAATCTTCGCCATCTCAACAATTCTCTCACGCAGCATTTTCCTTGTTTCTAGATTTGAAGTTCCTTCTAGAATTTGCTCCAGTAATATTGAAAACAGATAAGCACTTTTTGCTATTATGCTCGTTCTTACATCCTCGCTCATGACTCCGCTGTCGTGGATTTCGAAACCTCCCCATAGATAGGAATCTTTGACATATAGACATCGCTTTTTCACGCCACGA
The DNA here is from genome assembly GCA_016871655.1 of Verrucomicrobiota bacterium. Classification (GTDB taxonomy): domain Bacteria; phylum Verrucomicrobiota; class Verrucomicrobiia; order Chthoniobacterales; family UBA6821; genus CAIWMF01. Next base: position 1,371 of record VHCR01000297.1, on the reverse strand, counting down.
ACCTCTTTCTTCAATAGATGGGAGCGTTTTATTAATTCCTCGATTATTGTCACAAGTTCTTTTCTTTCTTCTCTTCTAAAAAATTCTCGATCTTCTTCCAAGTTTAACACTTCTTTACTTTCTTTTGGGGATAGGAAAGGCTTTAGTTTCTGATGCTCTTTTTTTTGATTCAGTGCGGTAGAAATATTTTCAGAAAGCAGAACTGAAATTTCCTCAGCATAACAAACATTTGTTTCTAAAAGCGAAATAAACTCAGGCCTGTTTTCTTTCGGTAAAAATAAGAGTCTTTCAAGAATCGCACGGAGGATGATCGCATTTTGTTGAAGATGCTCGATCGTTTTATTAACAGGTTCTATGGCTCTGAATTTATCAAGATATTGATTGATGCCTTCTTTATCACTCTCTGAATTAGGTTTTTCATCAGCATATGTCATGAAAGCGCCGCGATAAAGGTCAGCAACGCTCAATAATTGATCAATTACTCTTTCTCCCAAAGCTTGGTAACATTGAGTTCGCAAGATATTTTTTTGTTCCTCTGAAATGTTTTTTTGATCAATTTTCTCATTAATTTGAGCAGATAATTCTTTATCATCTAACACGGCATCAAATGTAACATTTTTAATCTGCTGAACTAAATCGGAATCAATGTTTTTAATCGCTGTTAATACTTTTTGAGATTGAGCTAGTTGTTCATTTCTCTCTTTTTCTACCGAAGCAACTAAAGGATCTGAGATAAGATGAAGATTCCCAGTTTGGATTAACCCGTTGAAGACTGTGCGAAAAGTGGGTTTACAAGCTTGTTTTCTTAGCGACTTCATTTGGTTCTCTATCTGGAGAGCTTGCCTGCACTGTGTTTTAAGAAAATTTTCAACAGCTTTCGATCCAAAACCAAACCAGATTGGTTCAGGAGGAAACCACTGATCAAGTAGAAGCTCTATGGTAATTGGTTGAAAAGTCGATTTATCCTTCTGAATATACCTGTTTAAAGTTTTCGCCAAAGCGCCATCTTGTTTTTTTATTTTCTCAAGAACCTTATCATACCGTTCTTGTTTTTCACGAAGCTGTTGTAATGGTGCCCTCGATACGGGTGGAAGTGGCGAGAACCCCTTCAGCACTTCGACCTCCTGATTTTTATGTTCTTCAGCAAGATTGGATGTATTTGACTCGTCAATGATTGTTTTCGCTCTTTCTGCTTCAGTATCTTTTCTGGCCGTCGTTCTTTTTTCATCCTTTTCCAACACTCCTTTTTCACCAGGCCAAGCATAAATGGGCACGCGAAAGGTGAGGAAGAAAAGAATTAATGCGCTGGGAAAAATCTTTTTCACTTCTTTCAACTCTGTGGTTAATTTTTTTTACACAAAGTAACTGCTC
>VHCR01000296.1 GCA_016871655.1 Verrucomicrobiota bacterium | reverse complement strand
AAAGCCCCATTCGGTCGCTATTGGCCAACGACATGGGTACAAAATAATCCCTCATTGATTCACGATAATGCATATGGCTTTCATTGGTTTCATAAAGGAGTGATCTATCAATCTTTTCCCTCAGGCCACACAACGGTGGCCGTAACTTTTATGGTGGCTCTCTGGCTCATCTTTCCTCGCAGCATCTGGCGCTGGTTGGGGCTCCTCGTCGCTCTTGCTGTTGTTGCTGGTCTGCTCGCTTGTGACTACCATTTCATCGGCGATTGCATCGCAGGTGCCTGGGTTGGCAGCGTGGTTGCAGTCTATGTTAACTCTGTCTAGAAAGGTTATATAGTGTATTAAATTGAAAAAGGCACGCGATAAGCTTGCTCTTTGTCCTTAGAACTGCGTTCTCAGATCTCACGTTATCTTCGGATAGCGCTTCGATCTTCGGTCTTGTTCTAAGAAAAAATTTCAGCGCTTCTAACATGCCCTTTTCAATTTAATGCACTATAATTTGCAAAGAGATTTTTACTCGTAATTAAAAAATTCGAATGGACTTCCCTGCAGCCTACAGCCTACAGTCTACAGCCTGTGTTCAAAAAATTCTTTTTTTGGACACGCTCAAACTATGAAAAAATTATTCTCCTCTCTATTTTCAGTAATCCTTTTTTTTTGCGCTGTGGCAACGAGTCTCTTGGGGCAACAAGTTCATGTAGGAACTCAGAACCAGTATCCCATCGGTAATAGCGATGTTTCTACCAAAATCTTTCTTTTTTTTCTGCAGCAACAATCAATTCAGGGGTATGCGGATGATCCTTTCATGACGAGCCCCGACAATTGGCTTGGGAATGCGAAAGCCTCGATTCAGTATACTGGTAAGGCCCCCAACTATACTTATTCTATCATTCTGGGTCACGAGGAGGATGTCATTGATGGTGTTAACTCCGCTGATATTCAAAACCAATTCAATGGATGGTATGCCAATTGGATGAATAATCCTACACGTCAGGAAGTTTCTGATTATTTTTCTTTCAAATCGCTAGCTTACTTCTGGGCGCATGATGGTCAAAAAATTACACCAACACCGACGGTCTATTTTGATGATCAAGGTCATAATGTGACAATGATACATCAGTTTCTTATTCGCAAGGATGCTCCTAACCCCAATCATGATCATCCTGTTGTAGGAGCTGACGCTATTGGCAAATGCTACGACGATGCTGCCAATAAAATTGCAGCGCAATATCCAAATGCAACTTCTTGGCAAGCTTCTAGGCACGAGTGCCCCATTTTCATGAATGGGCGTATCAGGCTTTGGCAGGTACAATCAGCTCCTTCGGGTACCATTTTTGATTTGCTGAATCTTCTTCTCGAAGAAAAAAATAGTTCTTCTCTCCAAATCATGAGTGAGAATGTTGCTCAAGCCGAAGATGGATTTGATTTTTCTCCTTTCAACTCTTCCGCTCCTATTCCTGCAAGCTTTATGGTAACTGTTTGCTATGATGATGTTTTTCTTGGAGTTTTTCATGATGTTTCAAAAGATAGTACTTCGAAAAACGAAAGCGGGAATACCATCGGGAATCTCATCAAGGGTGGGACTCTAAAAGAGAGCAAGTCTCCCGAGGCTCCTAGCTTTGATCCAACAACGATCACTACTCATGGTCAATTCGGTGCTTTTTTTAATATTACCGTTGTGCCTAACTTCATAGACCCTGCGATCATCAAGTTTAGCAGTATTCCAGAAATATTTTCGCAAATGCAATGGGGCTACGCTGCTCCTGTTAGCATCAATGGCGTTGCAACCATAATTGATCCAACGAAGGGATGGATGCGCGATACTCACGATTGGGATCTTTTTGGCGTGATGTATGATGCGCTTGATCTTCAAGGTATAGTGTATTAAATTGAAAATGGCACGGGATAAGCTTGCTCTTTTTCCTTAGAACTGCGTTCTCAGATCTCACGTTATCTTCGGATAGCGCTTCGATCTTCGGCCTTGTTCTAAGAAAAAATTTCAGCGCTTCTAACATGCCCTTTTCAATTTAATACACTATAATTAATTATTTTTTAGCTCTCTCATCTTTCCATGTCATGATTATTTTCTGGTTTCGAAATGATTTGAGGTTGTCAGACAATCCCGGCTTTTC
>VHCR01000295.1 GCA_016871655.1 Verrucomicrobiota bacterium | reverse complement strand
AATTGAAAAGGGCATGTTAGAAGCGCTGAAATTTTTTCTTAGAACAAGGCCGAAGATCGAAGCGCTATCCGAAGATAACGTGAGATCTGAGAACGCAGTTCTAAGGAAAAAGAGCAAGCTTATCGCCTGCCCTTTTCAATTTAATACACTATTATTATCCGCAGCAGAGGCCTTTCTTCATTTTCATTCACGTTTTTAGGTTAACGGTTCAACCACCCACCTCAAAAATTGCTTCGACCTCCACAGCCGCTCCCAGTGGGAGAGAAGAGACGCCGACCGCGGCGCGGGCATGTTTTCCTGCATCACCTAGCACGGCGACGATGAGGTCAGAAGCTCCGTTGATGATTTTAGGATGAGCGGTAAAGTCAGCTGTGGCACTGACAAAGCCAGTGATCTTCACACAGCGTTTGATTTTATCGAGGGAGCCGAGCGCTGCTTTGGCTTGCGCGAGAATATTGAGCATGCAATGACGTGCGGCCTCGATTCCTTGTTCCTCAGAAACAGTGGCACCAAGTTGTCCAACGATTTTTACTTTTCCATTTTCGTAGGGAAGTTGTCCCGAGACAAAAAGTAACGGTTCAGCGATTACGCACGGAACGTAGTTGGCGAGCGGCGTTGAGACGGTCGGGAGGGTGAGTTGGAGGGATGTTAGTTTATTTTCGATGATGCTCATATGAAGAAGAGAATAGCCACAAAGAACTCAAAGAAAATATTTAATTCTTTGAGTTCTTTGAGTTCTTTGTGGCCATTCTCTTCTTCTCCTACAATTCCACAATCTGTTCCACCAACCTGCAAATATCCTCGCACTGCCGCGGGCTTTTTTCAGAATTGGTTTTTGCAAGACAGCTCAACAATGCCACCACATTGAGCAGATCGACGCGGCACGACCAATCTTCTGGAATAATCATCCCTTCGCTGCGTAAGCCTTCTAGAAAGGAGCTCTCAAAAGCCGGCAGCATCTGCCGTCGATAGCGGAGCATATTGCTGATGTCACAAAATGGATTCCCTGCAAAAGGAGTCTCCCAATCAAGAACAGCTGTGACTTTCCAGACTCCTTCGATTTGATCGACCAAAATATTATTGGGATCAAAATCACCATGAACGAAATTTTTTTCCGTTCCATGAGGAAAAAAAAATTTATTCTTCTCCGTGAATTGCTTGATATTGGAAAGAATAGCATGGTTAAAATGTGACACGATATTTTCTTTTTTTAAAATAAGATTTATGAAGTGAAGGTAACCATCATGCGAGCAACCTCCAGTAAAAACTAAATCTCGATTAAAAGTTCCTGATTGTGAAAATTGAAAACTAGCAATCCGCGCTAGCAGAACACCAACAGCAAACATCATTGTTTCGATTTCAGATTGATTTTTATGTTCTAATAAAAAATCTCGAAGCAGCCTGCCTCGCATATATTGAGCAATCGCAAAGCGATAGTTTTCATAATCGCCAATGTAATGAATCTCCGGCAATGGAAGTCGATCCTTCAACAGACGATGACTGAGCCGCTCCATGAATGGTCCTTCTTGGTTTGCAAAATAGATTCTTAAAATGAAAGAAGGGCTCTCTGGTTCATTGATCTGAATTTTTACATTAAGATTAGAACACCCTTCCGAGATGAGTTCGTAAGAAAGCAACTTATTATCTGGGATGGCTTGTTGCACCATTCCTTCGATCGCGCTTGCTGAAACTTCAACTAATTCGCTCGATCGTTCCCAGTTTTTTTTAAAACTCATAAGGAATGATACGCTTCTAATGCTTTCTCTCGCGAGGCTTGGAGAGCGATGAGGGGAAAGGGATAAGTTTTTCCTAAAACAACTCCGGCTTCCTGCAACACAGAATCAGGAGCTTCCCAGGGAGCAAAAAGAAATTTGCTCGGTAACTTGTCCAACTCTGGAACAAAACGTCGAACATAAACTCCCGCAGAATCAAATTTTTTTGACTGTAAGAGCGGATTAAAAATTCTGAAGTAAGGAGCTGCATCAACGCCGCAGCCAGCAACCCATTGCCAATTGAGGCTGTTGCTTGCAAGATCCGCGTCGACCAGACAATCCCAAAACCAAGCGGCACCATCTCGCCAATCGATCATTAAATTTTTTGTTAAAAAAGAAGCTACGATCATTCTCACACG
>VHCR01000294.1 GCA_016871655.1 Verrucomicrobiota bacterium | reverse complement strand
GTTTGTGACATTGGCATCCTTCTTGGTTGCCGGTGTCATCCTTTATGAGTCAACGTCTTATTTTTACCTACTTGATTTTCCCGCCTCGGGTGTCAAAACTTATGAGGCAACAGGTTTCTTTCTATAATCCCCATATCGTCATGGTTGGTGCCAAAAATACCTTGGAGGTAGAGATAGTAGTCAGGTTGATATTTACAAATGTTCCTGCGATTAAAAGGCTCATCAGGCGTGTAGTTGTCTAAAAATGCTGTAGCGGTGCAGGCAAAGAACTCATGTTCATTGGTCATCCAATAGTTGAGATTATTTTTTGGATCACAGTAGTAACGATGCTCCATTGCATCTTGATAAAAATTCGGGATGTAAGGATTGTTGTTACCATCGAGAAGAACTTGATCCTGGAATGCATGAAGCAATTCATGCAAGAGAGTTACATCCGGCTTTCCAGCGTATAAAAAACTCAAAGCAGCATCATTGGCATTTAAAGAAACTGATTTGTAAAAACGGTCGTATACGCCAAATTCTCCCAGGCCATTCATCATTTCATACGACGGTTTTAACGTCACAGGAACCGATTTAAAAAAGTCCATAACCTTAGGCAAAACTCCTGTAGATTCGATGTAATCAACTTGTCGGATGCAGGTGTTCCAGATTTCTTGATAGTGAGAAAAATCATCCATCTGCGACCAGTTGAAATGAAAACCGTGATAAGAAAAAGATTGGTTGATAAAGCCGCTCTTTGCGCCGAAGAGGTTTTCTAAGTATTGAAAAAACTCTGGCTGATTTTTTTGGATTTCATAACAGGAAAAGGGTTCTTCCCAAGAAGAACCGCGAAGGTAAGCAACAGCAGCGTCAGTAAAGAAAGAATAAACGGCATCTGTTTCCGAAAAATCGCCGGAGATCCAACTGGAATTTTTCCCTCGGTAACAAGGAAGAGACTTGGCTTGTTGAAAATATGTTAAAACATCAGGGTTGTTGGTTCCTTGAGGTAAGTGTTGATCAAGAAGTGCTGCAAGAAGGAAAATAAGCAAACTGCAACTTTCAATTTTATAAGATTTCCAATAAGATTGATCTTTTTCAAGGCTGTCTGCACAAAGAGTAATCCCTTTTGGGGTGGTAAAATCGTAGTTGTTCTCCTGTGATAAAGTAGTAGGAGCGACAACAACAACAGAAACTGACTTAAAAAAATCTTGAATTTCTTGTGGTAGATTTAAAACAGTAACAAAATAAACCTGCCATTCGAGTTGCCGTAACAGATCTTCCAAGTGCTCGTCATTTAAAACCTGAGAGATATCAAAGCGATATCCCTCATGAACAAAATAGTTGCCTTGGATTTTAGATGCTAAGGTATCAGGCAGTGTCGTCGCGCTTGATTGTGCAAGCACGGCAGATCCCGCCATCAGAAAGGTTGCTAAAAGGGAAATAGAAAATAACTTTTTCATAAAAAATAAGGGGTTAAACGGTAACCGACTTTTTTAAAAGCGCAATTGATTATTTTTTCAAAAAAAGAATTGTCATCTCACATTTTCATAGTAGACTTGCGCGTCACTTTTTTATTGAGCCGCCTGTCTACTTGAGGCAGGCTAGAGGCTCGATTACTTAGAAGTCCTCATGTCCAATTTTTTTCCTCGCTGGTCCAATCTTTTACCGTTGAAGCTCCTTGTTTGCTTGGTCGTCATCGGCTGCTTTCTTGTTGGAGGGATTTGGTACTACTTCACGCCGAAATACACACGAGTTGGTTACCAGCCGGATCAACCAGTTCCTTTTTCTCATGCGATCCACGTCAAGCAGCTTGGAATGGACTGTCGCTATTGTCATAGTTTTGTTGAAGTTTCAGGGCACTCCAATATTCCTAACACGCAGACCTGCATTAATTGCCATGGTCAAGGCAAGGTAAAATGGGACAGCCCGCGCCTAGCGCCTGTTCAAGAGAGCTGGAAGACGGGTCGTCCGATCCAGTGGATCAGAGTTCACAAACTTCCTGACTACGCCTATTTCAATCACGCGGTGCACGTGAATCGCGGCGTTAGCTGCTACAATTGCCACGGTGCGATTAATAAAATGTCGGTTGTCTATGAGGCAAAGCCACTCAGTATGGCTTGGTGTCTCGAATGTCACCGTGCGCCAGAAAATTTCCTTCGTCCAACC
>VHCR01000293.1 GCA_016871655.1 Verrucomicrobiota bacterium | reverse complement strand
CTCTTTCCGTATTGTTTGTGACATTGGCATCCTTCTTGGTTGCCGGTGTCATCCTTTATGAGTCAACGTCTTATTTTTACCTACTTGATTTTCCCGCCTCGGGTGTCAAAACTTATGAGGCAACAGGTAGGCTAAAGACAAGTGATTTTCTATTTCCCATCTTCTTTCTAAGCTTATAAACTATTCTCCTTAACAATTTTTTTTGATTCACTCATTTTTTCACTCTCATGTCTTCTTCAACTCACACCATTGATGTTGCTTATTTAGCACGCCTAGCTCGTCTTCAACTCACCGCCGAGGAAGAAACTCTTTTCACAGGCCAATTAGAACGCGTTTTAGAACATATTGCTAAAATCAACAAACTAGATTTGAGCAACATCGAGCCGACGGCTCACGCTATTTCTGTTTTTGATGTGATTCGCGAAGATCTCGTTGGAGAAAGCTTGCCAAAGCAAGTTATCCTCGATCAAGCACCTCATCAGGCCAACGGGCTCTTCGTTGTTCCTAAAGTTTTGGATTCTTAAAAATGTATTAGCCACAAAGAGCACAAAAACATCAAAGAATAAAATACCTTCACCTTTTACCCTTTACTCTTTACTTCAAATGTCTCCTTTCCTCACCATTACCGAAGCGCGACGCCTTCTTGTTGCAAAAAAAATCTCTCCTCTCGAGTTGCTCGAAGAATTAGAAACACGCATTAAGAATGTTAATCCTAACATCAAGGCCTATCTCTCTTGGGATAGCGAACAGGCCCGCAAAGAAGCTTTGCAAGCTGATTTGAGTAAGCCACTCGGTGGTATTCCGATTGGAATCAAAGATGCTATTGTTGTAAAAAATAGTCCTGCTAATTCTGCTTCCAAAATTCTTGGACAATTTCACTCGCCATATGATGCCACGGTTATCACTCGTCTGCGCGCTGCTGGAGCCTTCCCGATGGGACGCATGAACATGGATGAGTTTGCAATGGGCTCTTCAACAGAAAATTCTGCTTTTCATCCGACCTACAATCCTTGGGATCATGCTCGCACCCCTGGAGGCTCGAGTGGCGGTTCTGCTGCAGCTGTTGCAGCAGGCATGGCTATGGCAACGCTCGGCTCTGACACCGGAGGTTCGATTCGTCAACCAGCTTCCCTTTGTGGTTGCGTCGGTCTCAAACCGACTTATGGCCGCGTTTCCCGCTACGGCCTGATCGCCTTTGCTTCTTCACTCGATCAAATTGGACCTCTTACCCACTCGGTCGAAGATAGCGCTCTCCTCCTGAATGCTATTGCGGGACATGATCCTCATGACACAACTTCACTTCAACTCCCTGACGAAGACTTCACCTCAGAAATCGGCCGTGACATCAAAGGAATGCGCTTTGGGATTCCCAAAGAATATTTTGTCGATGGCATAGAGCCAGGCGTTCGAGCCGCTGTCGATAAAGCGGTTGAACAATTGGTTTCTCTCGGTGCAGAGCCTGTTGATATTTCTCTTCCTCACACAGAGTATGCCGTTTCGACTTACTACATCATCGTGACTGCAGAAGCCTCTTCCAATCTTGCTCGGTTTGATGGCATTCGCTATGGCCATCGCACCAAAGAAGCCACCGATCTTATCTCGCTCTATGAAAAAACACGGGAAGAAGGATTTGGTCCCGAAGTCAAACGTCGCATTATTCTTGGAACCTATGTCTTGAGCAAAGGGCATCATGATGCCTACTACCTGAAGGCTCAAAAAGTAAGAACACTCATTCGAAAAGATTTTGAAGATGCTTTTAAAAAAGTTGATTTCATCGTCTCTCCAACCTCACCAGAAACGGCTTTCAAGCTAGGTGAAAAAACAGCAGATCCTCTCAAAATGTATCTTGCTGATATTTTCACCTTGGCTGGAAACCTTTCCGGCATTTGCGGAATCAGCGTTCCTTGTGGTTTTTCTCAGCGCGATGGCGTGGAGCTTCCTGTCGGATTGCAGCTGCTTGGACCTTCCTTCGCTGAAAAAACTCTCTTCCGTGTTGGGCATGCCTATGAAAAAAGCATCGATATTCGTCGATGCTCGATCCTGTAAAGGGTGAGGAATAAAGAGTGAAGAGTATTTAAGATCGAAAATTTGATTTTCAAAAATAATATCTTATAGTGCTTCAGTACAAAAAAATAAAGCTCAGATCATTTGATATCAACATTGCTCCCCTTCACATTTCACTATTACTCTTCACTTCTTCATGAAACT
>VHCR01000292.1 GCA_016871655.1 Verrucomicrobiota bacterium | reverse complement strand
CCCAAAGCCAAGAGTTTTCCAAAACGATCACGCGCGTTCGCAGCAATCAATCCTCCCGAAAGTAAAATCAGCAAGTAACAAAAAATCACAGCCCACGTTGCACGCAAACCGAGTTCTTCTCCAATCATTGGAAAAATGAAATCGGTGTGGGCATAAGGAAGGTAGAGCATCTTCTGCCTTCCCTCTCCTAATCCAAGCCCTTCAATCCCACCCGAGCCAAAAGCAATCAGCGCCTGCCATTGCTGCAATCCTTTTCCGAGCTTGTCCGACTCGGGATGCAAAAAAGTCATCATGCGTGCAGCGCGCTCTGGAATGAGATAAATGAGACCGATGAGTCCTGCAAAGCCTGCCCCTAACATTGGAAGAAGATAAAGCAGACGTGTTCCTCCGACAAACATCATCGCTAAAGCGGTTGTTCCAATAAGAGCGGTTGTTCCAAGATCTACTTCTCCTGCAATCAAAGCCATCGGCAATCCCAATACGGCAAGTGGAATAATGACTGTTTGCATAAAATTTCTTTTCTTCAATTCTTCTCGCGAGAACCACCATGCCAGAAAAAAAACAGCAGCCAGTTTTCCAATTTCACTCGGTTGAAAAACAGCAACACGTAAGTTGAGCCACCGCGAAGAGCCATTAATGCGCATTCCAAGATGAGGCACGAAACAGCAAAGTAGCAAGACTACTGCGATTCCAAACCAAACCGACCAAGTCCGCCTCCACCAATGATAGTCAACTAAAGACGCTGAGACACAAACAATCATTCCAATCCCGAGCCAGAGCACTTGTCGTTTAACGAAATAATAAATATCACCATGACTATCTTGAGCAAAAGCACTCGTACTAAAAAGCATCACGACTCCCAAAGCGATAAGGCCAACAGCTGAGAGGAGCAAAAGGTAGATCGCGTGACGTTGCATAGATGGGGATCAGGAGAAGTGAAGAGTAGTTTTAAAATCGAAATATACCAATGACGGATGAATTTTAGGAAAATTATACGCAGGAATTTTTAGCGCTAGCAAGGCATCAGAGCGTGCTGTTACCGAGGTAACAGTAGCGATGACAACGCTGCTAGCGCTAAAAATAACAAGTAGAAATTCCTAAAATTCATTCGTCATTGGTATAACATCAGCATTTCGGAGTTTGTATTTTTATAGAACGCCATTCCAAAAAAGTAGAACTTAGAAGTGGCAGCTTACAACTCGTGCCAGCCGCTCTTTACCCTTTACTCTTCACTCTTTACTGCTCCTCTTTTCGGAATGCGGATTTTCTGCCCAATCTGAATTTTCCGGGGATCAGTGATGTTGTTGAACTTGATCAACTCGCTATAAGGAACGTGAAAGCGTTTTGCGAGCTTATATGGATTATCTCCTTTGACAATGGTGTATTCCGTAGAAGCCACGGACTCGAGCGGAGCGGCTTGCGAAGCTGTTGGTGTTGCTTCAGCAGTCGTTACTACTGAACTCGCCATGGTGGCTACAGCAGTCACCGCCGTAGAAGAATTAGCAATAGGAGCAGCTGTCGCTGTTGATGACGCTGTCTTGGTTGCAAGAAAAGCTTTTTGTGTTGCGCTCAGAGCAGGGGCTGAAGGTGACGTCGTTACTTTTTTTGGAGACGTTGAAACAACAGCAACCGGAGATTCTTTGACTCTTGCTACCGCTGGTGTAGGAAGTGGCGCTGGAGCTGGAACTGCTTCGCTACTGGTTAAATGCTGTTCATTTCGTAGCGACACTTCTTTTTTTACCTCGGTGACGACTTCATGTACTGGAGCTGGAACAAGCGGCTGTGATTCCTCCTTCATGACAGCTTCTTGTCCGGAAGCAACTTCGTTTTGTAATTTTTGAGAAACCTTAGAATGACCTGCTTTTACTTTGTTAAACGCAAAGAGACCACCAACAGCAATCACATGCAAAGCGAGAACAACCATGAAAGCATGAGAGAGCTTCATGTTCGGCTCTGCTCCATAGTTATCAAATTCTGCAGCAGCATCAGCAGTTGCAGCTTTTGCTTTTAAAGGACGAACACGACGTTGACGTGAGGATGATTTCATTGGAAGAGGAGTAGTTCGGTTAGCGAATAAAATTAAAGCGTGGTCGACTTTTTGCAAGTCAGTTGCAGAACGGCAGTCTTAAATCGATTGCCACGTTCTTCATAGTTTTTAAACATATCATAAGATGAGGTTCCTGGCGAGAGAAGAACAACATCTCCTGATGTTGCATGCCGA
>VHCR01000291.1 GCA_016871655.1 Verrucomicrobiota bacterium | reverse complement strand
ATCTGCTGTTGAGTCAGCTGTAGATTATCATCGCGATTGTCGAGCATGACAAAGTCATTGCCGGCTCCATTCATTTTCGTGAATTTCAGGGGTGCTGACATCATTGCGACAAGGAAAATTAGTTTTAGAAAGAAGAAAGATTAAAATAATAATTTTTAAACAGAGGTCAAGCAAACAAAAAGCGAGTCACTGTTACTTGATCTGAAAAAACCAAAAAAACAAATCGCGGTGACTCGCTGAAGTATAGTGTATTAAATTGAAAAGGGCACGCGATAAGCTTGCTCTTTTTCCTTAGAACTGCGTTCTCAGATCTCACGTTATCTTCGGATAGCGTTTCGATCTTCGGCCTTGTTCTAAGAAAAAATTTCAGCGCTTCTAACATGCCCTTTTCAATTTAATACACTATAAACTTAAACTTTTAACTTTCACTGCTGCGAAGCAGCTGCCACGCCAAAATTCCTCCTTCCACGTTGTAGAGCTTGGAAAATCCAGCCTCTTGAAGCCATAGGAGCGCTTGAGCGCTGCGTCCGCCAGAGCGGCAGAGGAGCGCAATTTCTTCATCGTGGGGAAGTTCATTGGTACGAGAGATCAATTCTCCGAGGGGAATGAGTTGGGAGCCTTCGATATGAGCGATCTCATACTCTTCTGGCTCGCGGACATCGATCAGTTTGATGGGATGGTGTTGCTGTAATTTTTTTTCAAGTTCTTCAACAGTGATTGTTGGAATTGAGGACAGATCTGAATTCATAGAAGTGGTACAAGAAATTTTTTCTTCAGCAAGTGTTGTGATTGTTGGGTGAGTGCCACAGAGAGGGCAGTGAGGATTTTTCCGAATTTGAAACTCGCGAAACTTCATGATGAGCGCATTCCATTGCAGGAGTCGACCTCGAAGTGAAGTGCCAATGTTCAAAATCCATTTCAATGTTTCCATCGCTTGCAGTGTTCCAATAATGCCGGGAACAATTCCGAGGACGCCGGCCTCACTGCAGCTTGGAATAAGGCCTTGCGGTGGCGGTTCTGGAAAAAGACAACGGTAGCAAGGGCCTTCGCGATGAGCTTCAAAAAGTGTGCATTGACCTTCAAAACGAAAAACTGATCCATAAATCAGTGGTTTGTTAAGAAAAAAAGCAAGATCGTTGGTCAGATAGCGCGTGGAAAAATTATCGGAACCATCGAGGATAAGATCGTAGGAGGTTACAATTGTTTTTCCATTCTTTGCTGTGAGAAAAATATCGTGTGCTTGAATGTTGATATGAGGATTGATTTGCAAAAGTTTTTCTTTGGCGCACTCGACTTTTTTTTGCCCAACGTCAGACGTGTGATAAAGAATCTGACGTTGCAAATTCGAAAGAGCAACAATATCACCATCAATGAATCCTAAATGACCAACCCCTGCTGCAGCAAGGTAGAGAGCGGCCGGCGAGGTAAGGCCACCTGCTCCAACGCAAAGAACTTTAGCAGTCTTCAACTTTTTTTGTCCTTTCAGGCCGACTTCAGGAAGTAGCAAGTGACGCGAATAGCGCTGAAGCTCTTCATTGCTTAGCTCAATACTCATGATTTTGCACAATCAGCGCAAGCGCCGTAGAGAATGATTTCGTGATCAGTAACCTGAAAGCGCTTTGGCGCTAATTGATGAATATCGCCAGGACATTTTTCTAATTCAAAAACGCCGTGACAGCTATTGCAGAAAAAGTGATGATGGTGTCCCTTGTGAGCTTCTTCATAGTGAACCGGCTGTCCTGGAAGCTCTACAGTCTTGATGATTCCTTCTTCCAAGAGCGATTTGAGAGTGCGATAAACCGTCGCAATGCCGAGAGAAGGAACGGCCTTGAGTGCCATCTGATGAATCTCTTCGATCGGCATCGGCTGATGTTTCTTTTTCAATACGGAAGCAATGGCCTCTTTTTGTTTAGTCCGGCGAGAAATCATCCCAACAGACTACAGGCTGCACGCTCCAGGCTACAGCAAAAATTTTTATCACTCATAGGAGCCTGTTGCCTCAAAACTTACTTGTTGCCTCAAAAGTAAATGACACCCGAGGGTAGAAGAAAGTAAGAGAACGTTGCCTCATAAATCATGACACCGAGGTTGTGTTTAAAGTAGCTGCATTAGAAGCGAAGTTCAAGGAGTCCGTAGGACGAATTGAACGTAGCAAATAATGCAGCTGGCGAAGTTTTTGTTCTAGTTGTTGCTGAAGTTTAAAGGGATTAAGTGTAGCACGTTTAG
>VHCR01000290.1 GCA_016871655.1 Verrucomicrobiota bacterium | reverse complement strand
AAAACCGTGATTCAAATCGGAAGTCGTTTCAATCGATTCGAGTAAAGGAAAAGCAGCATCTTGTAATTCCATGACGACCCCTTCGAGCGGCTTCATCCCTGCCTCAATTTCGATGAGGCGTAGCGCAACTGGCTGATCAGGGCCAAAGAGCGCGCCAGAAGCAATACGTGGAAGAAGGGAGTAGCCGATTTGGCCAGCGGCACCGGTAATTGAAATCGTGATGGTTTCTTTCATAGAAAAGTTATCTTGTCATAGGTTATCAACCTACAGTTTAAGTTAAAAGTTTAAGTTTAAGTTAATACTTTAAAAAAAGAGAAAAGTTTTTACTTAAACTCAAACTTTAAACTCAAACTCGCATTGCGCAAGCAATGCGCAAACAAAAAGGAGAAAAGAAGACGAGCTTCTTTTCTCCTTGATGAGACTGAAAAGATCTTACAGAGAACCTTTCAAAGCTTTGCCGCAAACAAAACGAACGGTCTTGGATGCTTTGATTTTAATTTGTGCACCAGTTTTTGGGTTGATGCCAAGACGAGCTTTGCGATTAGCGATCTTGAAAGTTCCAAAGCCAATGAGTTGGACGTTTTTCTTTTTCTTGATGCCAGTCTTGATACCATCGATAACAGCGTTCACTGCTTTCTCAGCAGCAGCTTTGCTGACATCTTTACCAAGGAGTTTTTGTACGGTTGCTACAAGTTCTGCTTTATTCATAAAGGTTAGTTTAGTTTGTTTGTTGATGTTTCACTTCGAATTTTTCAAAGTGAAGCACTACTGAGATCCCAAAAAGAAAGCGATTCGTCAATCATCTTTCTTCTTTTTTTAAAAAAAATCTTTTGAAACGCTAGATTTTTACTTGCTTTTTTTTGGAGTAAGTCCTCAAAAGCGCAGTCTTAAGCCTTCGGAACGGTGATGCCGCGCTGCTTCATGTATTTTCCAGCGCGATCGGCGTAACTCGTTTCACACATTTCTTCTGATTCAAAAAAGATCACTTGAGCGAGTCCTTCGTTTGCGTAGATCTTTGCTGGGAGCGGCGTCGTATTAGAAATTTCCAGCGTTACATGCCCTTCCCACTCAGGCTCAAACGGCGTGACATTCACGATGATACCGCAACGAGCATAGGTTGATTTGCCAACACAGATCGTGAGAACGTTGCGTGGAATCTTGAAATATTCAACGCTGCGAGCGAGTGCAAAAGAATTTGGTGGAACGATACAAACATCGGTTTTGATATCGACAAAAGATCGATCGTCAAATTGTTTCGGATCGACAACGGTGTTGAAGACGTTGGTAAAAACTTTAAACTCATCAGCAACACGTAAGTCATAGCCGTAGCTTGAGAGACCGTAGCTGATGAGAGAGCCTTCTTTATTGGAACGAACTTGTTGTTCCGTGAAAGGTTCGATCATGCCATGTTCTAATGACATTTTGCGAATCCAGTGATCAGGACAAATAGACATAGGTTTTTATGATAGTGAGATTCTTCCGAAAATCAAAATGAGAAATAAGAGTGCTAATTGTTTTGCTCCACTTTTGGAAGGGCTGGTTCAACAATATGAATATTAAATAAAAGATTATCGTAACCATGAGGTTTAAAATTATCATAGCTATCTGTTTGTCGTCTTTCAAAATGGAGTGTGGTTTCCCCTAAATGAAGAGCTTGGAAAACAAAAGTAAATTTTTTAGTGTATCCAGCGGACCAAGGGCTAGAATCATCACAATCAATGTTTGGTTGAATTTCCTGATTTAAAAAACAATTCCATTTTGTAGTTGGAGAATCAGCGAAGTCACTGTCGAAGTCCCATTGAGTAATAAAAGTATACTCATCAGCCCATCGATACTCTGCTCCGATTAGCTCAATTTCAATCGTGCTTCCCAGTGGTACATTAATGGGAGGAGGAGGAGGTGTTGTTATATACTCTTTTTCATGAAAGCTTCCATCCTCTTGATGAAGAAGTACCATGTTTTTTATGAAGGAAGTAGAGTAATTATTACTTGGATCTGTAGCTAAGCAAGAATAGGAGGCATAAGCCACCAAAATTAAAATAAAAAAGAGAGATTTTAAAAAAGATAAATTCATGATGAAGATCTTAAAGGTAGGAATGATAATAAAATGTTTTAAGGTACATCAGCTTTCAACCTAAAAACGTGAATGAAAAAGAAGTGAAAAAGTTAGAAGTAATTTATAGCATGAGGGATGCTTGAGGAAAAGACGATTGAAAAAGCTCACCCAGCGGG
>VHCR01000289.1 GCA_016871655.1 Verrucomicrobiota bacterium | reverse complement strand
AGCTGGAGCAGGAGTTTTTCCCGCACTAGGAGTGATCTCTTTTTTTTCTGATTTCTCTTCGATCGCTAAAACAAAAATCTGCAGCGCTGAACCAGCAGGGTCTTCTGCACTCACGCTGATCTCAATATTGGCTTCTTCTCCCACTACGCGTTCCATTTCTTGCATCGCAGCTTGAGCCTCTGCAAAAGAAAGATCTTTTGGACCTCGCAGCTGCATAAAAATTGTGGCTCCTTTTGTTAAAGTACGCCCTCTTTGAAGTTGAGGGCTTTTGAAGAGTTTCTCCATTGCCTCATGCAGACGATTCGATCCTGAGGCTTGACCGTGACCAAAGGTAATTTTTTCTCCTGCTAGCGAAAGAGCTTTCAGCAAATGAGACCGATTGATCCGCACAGGACCTTTACTCGAAAGCATAGCCAATATATTCGGAAGAAAAAGTTGCATCAAGTTATCCGAAACGACAAATGTTTCTCCCAATGCGGCCTTCGAAGCACTAGCGGAAGCGATTTGATTATTATCAAGGAGCAACACTCCATCGCAAATTTGTTTTAAAGCAGCAACCGCCTCAGCTGCCAATAATTGAGCTCGTTTTCCTTCGAAAGAAAAAGGTTGTGTGACACAAGCTAATACTAATTTTTTATTTTTCTTGGCTGCCGTTGCTAAATGCGGAAGTAGTGTTGAAGCCGTTCCCCCACCAAGACCTGCACAAAAAAGAATCGTAGAGGCATCTTGAATTTCCGCTTCAAACATCGCCATTACCTGCTCTAGCGCTGCGAGCGGCTCCAGATCAGGCGAGAAAGCCAATTGCTTAGGAACTACAGAAGCGGTCAAGGCATCAACATCATTGTTGAGCGCCACTAATCCTGAAAAGAAAGGATTGCTCACTAAAAGCCGATCTAAAAAATTCACTCCCGCATTTCCTACCCCAATGATGCGGTAGGAAGAAGCTGGAGACTGAAGGCTGGAGGCTGGAGGAGCAGATGTCATAAATTAAAATGAGCCACAAAGATTACAAAGAAATTAACGCTTTAAAAAATAGCCGCAAAAGAACGCAAAATCTTCTTTTTCCTGCATTCTTGCGTTTAATTATTCTTATTTTTTCAACGTCGAAACAATCCTGTCAAGGTGGTGGTGATTTTTGAAAAGAAATTTTCTTCCGGAATCTGACTATAGACGGCATTCGCATATTTCGTGAGACCGATTGCAGTGGAATATTGTGGATTCTCAAATGTCGAGGTCGGCCCTGAAAGATTGCTCATCGTCGTAGCTTGAACTGGTAATTGAAAAATTTCTTTGGTTAGCATTGCAATTCCTTTTAATCGGGCACAACCGCCTGTTAACATCACTCCGGCTCCCAAAAGGTCGAGGTGACATCCACGTTCCACTTCCCGCTTGAGGATTTGCAGTATTTCATTCACACGAGCATGGATGACAGTGTCCAGAGCTTTGCGGTCAATGTCACATCCTGAAAATCCCGGGTCGTTTTTCAAATTGATTTTTCCGCCTAGCGACCGTTCTGGTGGCAAAGCACATCCTTCTTCAATCTTAAGCAACTCGGCACGTGCAATTGGGAGCCTCAATCCAATCGAGACATCATTGGTAATGTGATCACCTCCCAATGCCAAGACACCGCTGTGGCGCACCGCCCCATCAACGTAAACAATAAAATCGGTGGTTCCGCCTCCGATGTCGATCACGAGTGCTCCCAAATCTTTTTGATGTTGCGTAAGGACAACTTGCGCAGAAGCAAGCGAGTTCATCACGACATCCTCAACATCTAACTTCATATTTTCGAGACATCGAAGCGTATTTTGAATGCGAGTCTTTACCCCATGAACAATGTGGAAATCGGCTTCCAATCGCGATCCCATCATTCCTTCAGGATTAATCACATTTTTGTTTCCATCGACGTGATAGTTTTGAATGATCGTGTGAAGAAAAGCATTGTTAGGGGGAAGAATAACTTCCTTCGCATTTATTTCAACCATCCGAAGATCTTCATCGTTAATGGCATTGTGATCTTCCGGTAGAATCAGCGTCCCACGATTGTTGAAGCTTTGCAAATGGGCACCCGAAATCGCAACCCAGACACTTCGAATTTCAACATTACTTTTTTCTTCAGCATCGATGATTGCTTCTCTCACACATTCTGAGACACTTGAAAAATCGATGATCTCCCCTTTGCGCACGCCACGAGAGGGGGTTTCACCAACACCCAAAATATGAATAGATCCATCAGGTAAC
>VHCR01000288.1 GCA_016871655.1 Verrucomicrobiota bacterium | reverse complement strand
CACAATAATACCGATCGCTTACCTCCGTCCTGAAAAAAAATTTTCTAGCGTTGAAGAGCTCCGACTTCAAATTGTGAAAGATGTGGAGTCTGTGAAAAAGATCTTCAAAAAAGAAGCAAGAGAATAGCCGCAAAAGAAAGTTTTTAGAAGATGGAAGATAGGAGATGGAAGATGGAAGTCGAGGCCTCCGGCAAAAGGAAAATGTTTATATTGTTTGCGATAGCAAACCACAACTCCTATCTTCCATCTTCCATCTTCCATCTTCTGTGATTGCCTGGGGAATCACATTCCTTCTCTCGAATTGCTGCTGCGGTTCGTTCTAACTTGCTCCAGCGAACCCAGCTTCCTGCAGCAGCTTTGGTAAGCGACTTCCACGTGATGTAACCAAGGAGAGGGCGATAAAGAAAACGCATCGGAAGCGCTCTCCACGCAGACCAGGCGCTTCGTCCAGCAAAGTGAGCAGCCACCGCAGCCAGGCTCATGTC
Source organism: Verrucomicrobiota bacterium (assembly GCA_016871655.1). GTDB lineage: Bacteria > Verrucomicrobiota > Verrucomicrobiia > Chthoniobacterales > UBA6821 > CAIWMF01. Next base: position 1,758 of record VHCR01000288.1, on the reverse strand, counting down.
GAGCATGAGCGAAATACAAAAGTAAGGCCAGATGGCGCTACCTCTTCCCCAGAAAAGCGAGCAGATCACCATGATGTCGAGGATGGGGGTGAGGGCAATAAGCCCAATTTGGAAAATCCAAATCGACGGGAGTGCAAACCAGCCAAGCAAGCCTGATCCCGGACTGAGCAAGAGTGTACGATGTTTCCAAAGACATTGCAAAATTCCAAACGCCCAACGAAAGCGTTGAGAGAGGAGGGCTTTGATGGTGCTGGGAGCTTCGGTGTCTGCTAGCGCTAAGGGAGCATAAGTGATTTTCCAACCGAAGCGTTGAAGTTGTAACGTAAGGTCCGTATCTTCTGCTAGTGTTTCTGTGGGGAGTGGTCCAAGTTGGCGGAGTGCCGTCGCTCGAAGCGCACTGAGAGCTCCTGGGAGGACCGTGATGCATTCTAAAAGATCTTGTGCCCGACGATTCACTTCAAAAGCAAATTCATATTCGATTTGCTGAAAACGTCCGAGCCACTTTTGAGGATTACCAACTCGGATATGACCTGAAACACCTCCAACTTTTGGATCAGAAAAAGGAGCCATAAGTTCTTGCAACGCCGTTGGCGTTACCATTGTGTCAGCGTCTAGCGTAACGATTAACTCGTGTTGAGCCGCTTCAATAGCTCGATTCAAGGCGGTCGATTTACCAGTGTTGGGTTGGCGAATTAGCAAAATCGTGCAATTTTTTTGGAAACGATTTTTTTCAATGAAAGTTTCAATCACTGCTGCTGTCTGATCTTGCGAACCATCATCAACGATAATCAACTCGAGAGGAGCATTGTAACTGCTATTGACAAGATGCTCGAGGGTGGAAGTGATCACACGTTCTTCATTATAGGCGGCAATAACTACACTTGCTGGAACAAGGTTGGAAGGTGAAGGCTCAAGATTAAACGATTTTAGTCGTTCTATTTTTCGATGACGGATAGCACATCCAATATAGAATAAAATGCCAATGAGTGAGATGAGTGTTGCAATGACAAGGAGTGACCAGGCTACCATTTCTAAAAATCGTAGGGTCGCAAAGCTTCCATAAACATAGCGCGTTGCCAGTGTCACATCAGCTTTGCGTAGCGGAGGCATCAAGATATCATCTGGAAGGTCAATCATCGCGGAGAGAGGGACAATTTCATCCCCACGTGCATGGAAGTAATCAATAATTTTAGGAAGAGCCGCGACTGTCTGAGAGCGATTTCCACCAGCATCATGAAGAAGAAGAACGCTTCCCCCTTGTGCCCGCTGAGTTTTCACGCGTTGCATGATGGCTTGAACACCTGGTTGTTCCCAGTCGTTCGGGTCGATCGATTCTCCAACGGTCAAGTAGCCAAGTTCTGAGGCGACTTGCAAAGCACGTAATTCGCCAGGCGTAGAAGGATTTCCATCGCCGTTGTAGGGAGGGCGAAAGAGCGAGGTGGAATGTCCGGTGATGCTTTCTAAGAGGCGCGTTGTTGCATTGAGTTCTAAACAAATTTTTTCATCACTGATCTCGCCCAAATTTTCATGAGTGTAAGTATGGTTTCCAAATTCATGACCGTCGCGTTGGATCCGCTGCACAAGGTCGGGGAATTGTTGAGCTTGGCATCCCAAAATAAAAAAAGTCGCAGGAACTTTTTTTTCCTTGAGGATTTTTAAAAGTTGAGGAGTCCATGTTGGATCAGGACCATCGTCAAACGTAATTGCTACTTGATGAGGGCCAGGTATTCCTTGCCGATACACACACGCTGGGCGAGG
>VHCR01000287.1 GCA_016871655.1 Verrucomicrobiota bacterium | reverse complement strand
AGCACATCAACATTCGCTTTTTCTTTTCCACTTTTGACGCGATCGAGCTCTTCCAGAATTTCATTCACGTTCCGCGAAGAATAAATGGTAATCCGATCCCCCAGCTGCAATCCCATTAACGAAGCCATTTCGGAACCGACAAGAGCGGTATCACCCTTCAAATCAAAGGTTCCCTCTTTGATAAATTTTTTCAGGTTGGCTTCCTTATCGGGATCAATCCCACGCATGACCGGTGTGATACGACGATGCTGAAACTCAAGAATGACAGGCCCTTCAACAAACGGAGCTACTCTTTTCACTTCGGGCACAGCCGTGATTGGTTTTATTATTTTTTGCCAATGATCAACTAAACCATCTCGAGAAATTTTAAGATGCGCATCAAAGCCAATCACCTTTCGTTGAAGCTCGCGTTGGAATCCCGTCATCACAGAGAGTACTAAAATCAAAACGGTCACCCCCAACGTGACACCTAAGACCGAGACAAGCGTGATCACCGAAAGAAAAGCTCTTTTCGGTTTGAGATAACGAGTGGCGAGAAAAAGGGAGGCCATGGCAGGAAGAAATTTTACAGGTTACAGGTTAAAGAAAATTTAGCGAGATACTTAATTCATTAGGGAAAATTTCTTGAGGCTGCAAACAACAACTCTTAGTCTGTTTTTTTACCTGCCTCCTGTAACCTGCAAGCCTGCTTTCTCATGTCCTCTCCCAATCACTCCATTTTTGCCGACCCTCGCGGTCGACGACGTCGTTGGCTGCAGGTATTGCTGCTGTTGACCCTGGCTACGCTTTTGGGAGCCTCCATTTATTTTGTTTCAAGTTTGCTTATTGCTCCGAAACTTTATTTACCACCGAATGTCCGCGACTATCGAGCGCAACTCAAGTCAACATCTTTCACTCCCTGCCCGCTTCTTGAAATGAAAGAGGATTGGCATCATCTTTTGTCCACAAAACCAGCTCTTCCTTTCACTCCTAACTTAACTCCTTTCAACTTACCGGTCGGCCCTCTCAAAATGCCTGGCGTTTCTGCAAGCCTCTTGCCATCGCTCTTCCCTATTCGCCTCGCCTACGCCTCTTCATTTGACAACGCAAGTGATCTCTCTCTCAAGCATCACAGCGATCTTTTAACTCATGTCGCAACTGATTGGTTCACTCTGACTGGTGTTGATCAAAAAATCATCGAAGAACCCAATGCCCCCCTCGCTGCTTTTTGCACACACAAAGGTCTTGTCCTCTTGCCAATTTTGCGAAACCTCGATGGAGATAAATGGCAGTCGGAAGCCGTAGAAAGCCTTCTGAAGGCCACTCCCGAGGCACAGTCTGCTTTTTCTAATCATCTCTTGCAACGCCTGCCTTCAAGCGCCATTGGCCTCCTTCTTGATTGGGGCGAAATCGACGTCACCTACCGCGATGACCTCACTCGCTTTTTAACAGCATTGGCAAGCTGCCTTCATGAACATCATCGAGAACTTTGGATTACGATTCCAATGGGAAAAGAACAAGCTCTCTACGATATTGAAGCAATCAGCAATGTCGCCGATCATCTTGTTGCCACGCTCTACGATCAAAACTCAGAGCCTGATGATTCAGGGCCACTCGCTGGCATGGAGTGGTTCGAGGAATCATTGAAACAACTTCTCTCACAAGGAGCCCCAGAAAAGTGGATTGTGACCCTCGGCTCTTACGGCTGTGATTGGAACAACACGAAAGAAACGTTGGAACCACTCAGTTTCGTCGATGTCATGGCGCGAGCCAATCTAGCAGCTGTTCAGTCCCTCTCCGTTGAACCGCCTGCTTTTTCTCCTCACTTTGATTACATTTCTCAAAATGAAAAATCATTTTCTTTTTCGACTCAGCAATTGTTAAATCCCTCTTCGCACAACGAACACGAAGTTTTTTTCCTCGATGCCATCACGTTTTACAATCAACTTCATGTTTTAAAATGGTATCACTCAGGAGGCCTTGGCATCTATCGCTTGGGTCAAGAAGATCCCGATATTTGGAAAAGCCTACAACTCACACTCCGCATCGACTCGGAAAATCGTGAGGCTCCAACGCCAGAGGAGTTGCATGAATTAGAGTCACTCGATTTTAAACATGAAGTTGCTTCAATCGGCTCTGGCGATTTCCTTTCTGCCGGAGAACCCTCTTCCAATGGCTCTCGCAGCGTGAGTGTAGGAGAAGATGATTTTTTAGTTGAAAATTACACTCAATTTCCTCGCCCAGCGTGTGTGTATCGGCAAGGAAT
>VHCR01000286.1 GCA_016871655.1 Verrucomicrobiota bacterium | reverse complement strand
CCGTGACCATTTGGAAAGCTCCACTCCCCAATTGGCAACATCGCATTTATTTTCGAAGCCTGCTCCATAATAAAGGCTCTTCCAAGAACCACCGCGAGCCACATATTTCAATGGAAACACTCCTTGCTTCTCTTCCGTTGCGACCCACTCAGCCACGTTCCCACTCATATCGAGTGTGTTGTAAGTGCCAGCTGATTTTTTAAAATAATCTACATCGGTTAAATAGGGAGGCCCCTGTTTAGTATAACTCGCCGTATAGTAGTTGGCGCTATTCGCTCCATCCTTGAATAAATTTGAAGGAGCCCAATTGCTTCGATTTGCAAATTGCCAATACCCCGCGCGCAGCCCTCCACCTTTGTAGTAGGCTGGTTTGTACCATTCACTTTCGGTTGGAATAAACCAAACAGCGCCTGCATTGCGTACAATGCATCCGCTGCTCTTGCCATCCAGGGTATAGGCTCCACGCTCGGTGAGATCATCACCCGCTAAGCCAGGTGTGCTCTGGTTTTGAAGCCAATTACAAAAACGTGCTGCTTGATAAAGATTGACGTAGACGATCGGAAAATGACTGCGATCTCCTTTCTTGTCGACAATGACCGTGTAAACGTTTTTCCCATCAACGACATCACGTCTGATCGAAGCGACGTTCGGATCAGTCCCCATTTTTTCGTTATAAAAACGTTCGAAGTTCTCTCCCGTCGCAACTTGATTGAGATAGGTGCAGTATTGCCGTGCCGTCACTTCAGTCTGGCTGATGCTATATTCTTGGACCACCATTCCCAAATTCGTTTCAGGATCATTTTCATTCCCTTCGTCTTTCACACTGAGAGGAAGAATTTTATCAGGAAGGTCTTGCGCTGTGGCCAAAAGCGCATTGCTATTTCTACAAGCGAGAGCTTCAAAATGAAATTGATCTTCATTGCTCTCATCACTCAAGGCAGGGTGCGATAAAACAGCTGAGATACTCAGCGTTAAAAAAATAACTACTCGTAGTCGCATGATGCTAAAAAAATTTTGACTCCGCTTTGATGCATCTAAAGCTACGTCGCAACATCACGACGAAGCCTTGCCGAAGTCGGATGGTGGAGCCATGGGGATTCGAACCCCAGACCTCCTCAATGCCATTGAGGCGCTCTACCAACTGAGCTATGACCCCCTTTGATCCTGCGATTCACAGTCTCGCCCGTGAAACTACAGTGAGGAAGAAAAAAGGGTAGGTAGATACTCGCAACAACGCAACTCGAAAAATATCAATTATCGAATGGCGGGCTGCTCGCTCTAGAGGATATTAACACATTCTAACTAAAGCTATCGCCGCACATTACCGCCTCTCTGCCGTGCTCAAAGCCTCAAGTATTAGATTACACCGCATCCTTGCTCTCCTTATGGATTGTCCTCGTTTGGCAAATTTACGTGGATATATTCATCGGGTCCCTTGTCGCGTCTCACGTGAGGGTTGAGTGTCGCTTGAAATTGATTGTTTTTCTGGCTAAATACATTGCCTAAATTACGTGGAACGATTTGCGCAATTATTGAATCATCTTCTCTTTTGCCACTCCTTATGTCAGTGGTATCGACAGGCAGAAGAGGTACTATTTCATAATCTTGAGGAATTGGCGATTCGATAACACCTTCAGGATTCTTCAAATCAGGAACTACTGGAGTTGTATGGCCCCTCTGAGATGAAGGCAAATTTCGCTCGATCTGAAGTACAGTTTGGGCTAAGAAAGATTCATCGCCTGGCTGTTGGGTTAAAGGTTCTTCCCCTTTTTTGCGTTGATCTAATGCTTTCTGACACAATTGAGACATGCTAGGCAAAGTCACTTCAGGTGGTCTTTCTGAACGCGTGTCGTTGGAGTTGCTATCCTGCTCGCATCTTAGCGTTGTTCTTTCCTTGCTAGCACCTGCTGCACTTGCTGTTCTGTCTGGCAAAGCCTGGCTTGAGGTTTGAGCTCTTGTTGTTGCTTCGGCATTCTGGCGCCACGCCATGCTTTTTGATCCTGAAAAAATCACCCCAATGCCAACTAAGATTGCTAAAGGGGCTTCGATCATTTCCCTGGGAGTCAGCTCTGTTTCTCCTGGTGCTGCTGTTGCAAAAGGAGCTGAGTTAACGATCAGCGATGTTGCAACACGAAATCCGACATTGTCATATCCCTCTGTCGGGTCATAAGCAGGCCGTGACCATTTGGAAAGCTCCACTCCCCAATTGGCAACATCGCATTTATTTTCGAAGCCTGCTCCATAATAAAG
>VHCR01000285.1 GCA_016871655.1 Verrucomicrobiota bacterium | reverse complement strand
GGGGGCGCTCAATCTTTTTTCCCAGAGCTCTTGACGTTCAGAAATATTTAAAGCATTGAGATATTTTTGGGGAATGAGCCCGTGATAGGCTTTTTGCCAAGCTTCTACGTGAATAGTGGCTATGCTTCCGGCATCTTTGAAAGAGGCTGGTCTGATTTGTGTTTGGGAGAACATCTAAGAAAAAAAGTAAACCTGTGATGCTAAGCAGAGCTTTTTTAACAAACTAACCCGATAATGTTGATAAAAAATATCATAGCGGTCGCGTTGCATTTTTTCTAAAAGCGTGCGATAGATTGCTTCCATGAGGCGCGCAGGGCCCATAGTGTGCCGTTGTGACAGGGGCATTTTTTCCCAAGCAAGGTCAGCTTTGGCAAAATAAGAGAGAGCTCTCTCCGCTTCGTAATGAAAAAGATGAGTTGCTTGCGGTGAGGGGAAGCCTCGAAGAATTTCTTCCTCGGTGACATTAAATCGGGTGAGATCTTCGAGTGGAAGATAGATTCTATTTTGAGCAGCATCTTCAGCAACGTCACGGAGGATGTTTGTGAGTTGAAGCCCCATTCCCAAGTTTTCAGCATAACTTTGAACGGTGGCTCCCTTGGCTCCGAAAAGCTGCGCGCTGACCAGTCCCACAGCTGAAGCCACGCGCCACGCGTAGAGGTGGAGCTCTTCAAACGTGGCATAGCGATTGATCCTGAGATCCATCTGCATGCCATGGATGATTTCATCGAGAAGATGGCGATCGAGTTTGCGACGTTGGATTAGCTCCTCGACTGATTTGAGAGAAGTTTTGAGGAAAATTTCTTTTTCTTCCTGTGGTAGTGAGGAGTGATCGACGCATTCATCAATGCGATGACAAAAATCATAAAAAAGAAACGCATCCTTGCGACGTCCTCGCGGTAGGAGGTAGAGAGCGATGGCGAGGTTGGATTTAACAAGAGAAAAGAAATTCACAGGGATGGAGAAGAGGCTATAGACTATAGGCTGTAGGCTATAGGCAATTTTTAAATCCTACATTTAAAAAACATTTTAACTTATTAAAAAATAAATTTCTTTTTCAAAAAATGCTGCATTGGCCTACAGTCTATAGCCTACAGCCTTTTTCTACATCCCTTCCATCCCTGTAATTTCTTTCTTCCTTCCCATGCTCTTACCCAATCAAATCACGATCCTCCGAGTCCTCCTCATTCCCGTTTTTGTTTTGCTCGCTGTTTATTATGGTCATAGCGTTGAGGCAGGAACTCCGGATGAACATTTGCGACTTGGAGCCATCATTGTTTTTGTTGTCGCTGCGCTGAGTGATGGTCTTGATGGTTGGTTGGCGCGCTCTTGCGGCTTAAAATCAAAGCTGGGAGCCATGCTCGATCCTATCGCTGATAAGGGATTGATGTTAACAGCCATTATCACGCTTAGTCTGAGCAACTGGGATCGCTCCTTGCCACTCTGGTTTCCAGTCATTGTGATCACACGTGACATTATCATCGTTGTTGGTTGGTTGCTTCTTCATTTTTTAAATGATTATGTCGAAGTGCGATCGAGTGTTCTAGGAAAGATCACCACTTTTTTTCAAATGTTGACCATTGCTGCCGTGCTATTGCAGTGGCATCAGTATAGCGTTGTTGTTAACATTGCCGGGATCATGACTTTTTTGAGTGGTGGCAGTTATATTTTAGATGGCATTCGGCTGTTGCGTGTTCATGCTCATGACAGTGGAGTGCAACTATAAAATTTTTATGACTTCTTGCTTGCTGACAAAACATTTTTTTCTTCGGAATGCTATTGTTGTTCTCTCTTTAGTAGCGCTTCTTTCTCTTGTTTATCCCGTTCGTTGTATTCCTTGGAATGTGATGATCTGCGGCCCTAATGAGGGGTGGAATGCTTATTTTCAAGAAGCAGCCATGAAAGGAAAAGGCCTTTATCCTAGCCCCGATCAATTCATCACGAATAATTATCCGCCGCTCTCTTTTTATGCTGTTGGGTTTGTTGGAAATTTTTTAGGTGATAATATTTTAGCTGGTCGATGGATCGCTTTTTTTTCACTGCTCACGATTGCTTTTTTTATTTTTAAAATTATTCGTGAATTAGGAGGAGAGCCGCTTGCTGGGCTCTTGGGAGCCTCTTTTTTCGTCGCAACTATGGGGCTCTTTTTTGAGCGTTACGTGGCGATGAATGATCCACAGTTATTGGCTCAATCGATCATGATCGGAGCATTTTTTTTATTTTTAAAAGCAGTCAAAGAGAAAAAGAAATGTTTTT
>VHCR01000284.1 GCA_016871655.1 Verrucomicrobiota bacterium | reverse complement strand
TGATCGCCATCATCACGCTCCTTGCGATCGCAACGTTGATTTTTGGAAATCTCGCTGCCTTAGCGCAGACGAACATGAAACGTCTCCTGGCCTACTCGAGCATTGCGCACACAGGCTATCTCCTGATGGGGGTTGCAAGCCTCAATAGCTCTTGGGCTGGACCTGCGATTGGGCTGTATCTCGTTGCTTACTTGGCGATGTCCTCACTCGCCTTCATCATTTTGATGATCGTTGCTGAGACTTCAGGTGGTGATGAAGTCTATCGTTTCGAAGGACTCTTCCAACGTTCGCCCTTCCTTACTGTTGGGATGACCATCGCGATGCTCTCGATGGCGGGTTTACCACTCTCTGCTGGATTTTTTGGAAAATTTTTTATTTTCTTAGTCGCATTCAAGCAAGCTCACTATGGACTTCTCGCAGTCGGTTCTCTTAGCGTTGTCGCTGGTTTTTATTATTATCTCAAAGTCATTCGCGCCATGTATTGGCAGCAGCCAGCTGAGGGAACTTCGCCGATCTTGGTAACGACAAACACCAAGTGGCTTATCGGAGTCCTGATTGCTACAATTTTGATTTTGGGCGTTTATCCAATGCCGATCTTGTACGCGTTGAGGTAAAATTGAAGATAGAAGATGGGAGATAGGGATTATGATTTGTTAGCGCAAACATTATAAAAACTTCTCATATGCCAAAGGCTTCGATCCTATCTTCTATCTTCCATCTTCCATCTTCCAAAGATTGCTTAGCTTTTCTTTTTCTCCTCGCCTGCTTCACCAAGATTGCGATAGCAGAAGAACCAACCCCCTTCTTCCACGTTGCTGTCGCTGAATCTCCACCCTATGCCTATGAAGAAAACACAGGCAAATGGTCTGGTTTGACCGTCAACCTTTGGGAACAAATTGCGAAGAAACTTGGCTATCATTACGACTACGTCAAACTCGCTCCCAGCGAAGTACTAGAAGCCCTCCACACAGGAAAGTGTGATCTTTGCATTGCTGAAATGGCACCTTCGGTTGAAGCAAAAAATCTCATCGATTTCTCAGAGCCTTATTTAGCAAGTCGCCTGCTCGTTGCGCTCCGCAATTTTGTCATCACTCAGGAAATTGCAGAGTTTGCATCGTCGCTGAAAAGCAATGGCTTTCTGGAAATTTTTTTCTTAATGATCGCAGGACTTTTTATTTTTAGTATCTTGCTTTGGTTGGCAGAACGAAAAAATAACAAAAACCATTTTGATACTTTGCTACCCCACGGTGTCGGATCTGCTTTTTGGTTCGGAGCTGTGACGATGACAACAAATGGTTATGGAGATAAAGTTCCTGTCACGTTCTGGGGGCGCTCTCTGACCTTTATTTGGATGCTTGCAGGAATGATTTTTATCGCACTCTTAACGGGGACGGTTATCTCCTCCCTGACTATTGCTGCAGAACACACTTCTATTCGACACATTGAAGATCTCGCACGCTATAAGGTCGGCACCTTTCGTGGTAGCTATGGCGCAAGAACATTAAAACTGAAAGGCATTCCCACTAAAAAATTTGACTCTCTGAAAGAAGGATTAGATGCTCTCTGCAATAAACAAATTGACGCTTTTGTCGCCGATAGTATAAGCCTACAATACCTCATTTCTCACGACTATCCAAACCGCCTGCGACTCGCTTCTATTCCCTCGGGGACGATCTATCGCTCCATTGGGTTACGTCCGAATCTTCCTCAAAAAAGAGAGATCAATAATGCGCTATTAGAAATCACGAGTCCTCCGGAATGGAACGATCGAATTCAAGAATGGGTAGGCCCAATGGCGTTGGGTCAGTAATTAGTGCTACAGACTACAGGTCTTATACCATCTCCATTAAATAACTGAACTATCTGACTAGCCCGCAAATTCATACTGATTCGTCGCGAGGCGCCGCGAATTCTGATGCAGACAAGGAAGGCGATGGGTTACGACGACGGCTGTATGCTCCATACCGCCCGAGGAGTAATCCGATCCTGACGCTGTATCCATCAGGGTTTCGCAAGCCGTAGCAGAATCAGTATGAAATGCGGGCTAGCTCTTTTTGTGCTGAGCTTCGTTGTCAGAGCTTACGTTATGAGACATAGCGCTGCGCTCTTTCTCCTTGCTACCAACTCAAAAATTTCTGGGTTAAGCAACATTATTTCTGTAAAATTGAAAAGAGTGTCATGAAAAAGTTGGAAATGAAGGGTTAGTTTTTAGTGGAGGAATTGAGGGTTGAGGTAAGCATTGGAAGTTTCCCAGTCATCGGATAA
>VHCR01000283.1 GCA_016871655.1 Verrucomicrobiota bacterium | reverse complement strand
TGGATTGAGGGGTTGTCGCCGGCTATTGCCATTGAGCAACGGAGTTCGCTTCCCAATCCTCGGTCAACGGTGGCGACGACGACGGAAATTTATGATTATTTGAGGCTCTTGTTTTCTTCCATTGGAATGGTTCATGATCCTGTAACCGGTGATTTAATCAAGCGTCAGTCGCCTCAACAAATCAGCGATCAGATCATGGCTCTTCCATCGGGAACGCGTATGATGCTTTTGGCTCCGCTGGTTTGGGAAGATGAAAATTTTTTGCATACTCTACTTCAAAGGATCCAACGAGAAGGTTTTGTTCGTCTGCGCAAGGATGGTGAGATTGTTGAGTTGGAAAAATTGGAAGAAGGGAAAAAAATCAAGAGTTTAGAAATTGTCGTTGATCGTTTGGTCCTACAAGAAGGTGTTGAGGAACGACTCCGTGATTCCTTGGAGACGACGTTGCGGTGGGGAAAAAATCAAATGTTGGTGCTTGCGCAAGAATCTGGGTCTTCCGATTGGAAAGAATATCTTTTTTCCACAGATTTTTGTAATCCGAAAACGGGATTTACGATGGAGGCTTTGACACCAAAACATTTTTCGTTCAATAGTCCGAAGGGTGCTTGCTCAACATGTGAAGGGATTGGAAGTATCTCGGGAAAAACTTGTTCTAGCTGTTATGGACGGCGCTTGCGTTCAGAAATTTTGAGCGTGACGGTTGCAGGAAAAAATCGCGAATGGAATATTGATGAGCTTTGCCGTCTTTCAATTGCAGAGGCAGTTTCTGTTTTTGAACAATTGCGAATGACAGAAAGTGAACGTCATTTAGTGAAAGAGGTCTTGCGAGGCATTACGACGCGGTTGCAATTTTTGAAAGAAGTGGGATTGGGATATCTCGCATTGCAACGAGAGAGTGGGACGCTTTCTGGTGGCGAAGTTCAACGAATGCGTCTTGCGACGCAGATGGGAGCAGGACTTTCAGGTGTCCTCTATGTTTTGGATGAGCCGAGCATTGGGCTGCATCAGCGAGATCATGCACGGCTTTTGCAAGCGCTCGTTCACTTGCGTGATCTTGGAAATAGCGTAATTGTGGTAGAGCATGATGAAGAGACAATCAAGATGGCCGATCACATCATCGATCTTGGACCAGGTGCTGGCTTGCTAGGAGGAGAGATTGTTGGAGAGGGAACGCTCGAAGAAATCAAAACAACATCAACGTCGTTGACGGGAGATTATTTGAGTGGTCGGAAAACAATTCAAGTTTCAGCGAAAAGACTCTTAGGAGAAAAATTTTTGACGATTGTCGGAGCACGCGAGCACAATTTAAAAAAGGTGACGGCATCTTTTCCTGTCGGATTGTTTACCTGTGTTACTGGTGTTTCGGGAAGTGGAAAGTCTACACTCATTCATGATGTTTTGTACCGTGGGCTTGCGAAGCAACTTCATGGAGCAAAGGCAGAGTCTGGACGCCATGAGAAAATTTTGGGAGGAGAGTTTTTTGATCGCGTTATCATGATCGATCAAGCTCCCATTGGCAGAACGTCTCGCTCGAATCCAGCAACCTATACTGGTGTTTTTGATATCATTCGCGATCTTTTTGTTCAATTACCTGCAGCGCGTATGCGTGGATATCACCGAGGGCAATTTTCTTTTAATGTCAAAGGGGGGCGGTGCGAAGCTTGTCATGGAGAGGGGATTCGGCATGTTGAGATGCATTTTTTGCCCGATGTCATGGTCCTTTGTGAAGCCTGTGAAGGAAAGCGTTTTCACCGTGATCTTTTGGAAATCACTTATAAAGGACGCAGCATTGCAGATGTTTTGGAAATGAGAGTGCAGGAAGCGCAGCAATTTTTTTCAACGATTCCAAAAATCACTCAAAAACTTCGTTATCTTGTTGAAGTCGGTTTGGGCTATCTCAAATTGGGGCAATCGGCAACAACGCTCTCCGGTGGAGAAGCACAGCGCCTTAAGCTCGCAACCGAGCTGGGACGAGTGACTGCAATGAAAAATGAAAAGACACTCTATATTCTCGATGAACCAACAACCGGATTGCATTTTTCTGATATTCAACAATTGCTGAACGTTTTGGTAAAACTCAGGGATGCCGGTAGTACCTTGATTGTGATTGAACATCATTTGGATGTCATCAAATGCGCTGACTGGCTTATTGAGCTTGGGCCTGAGGGAGGGGATGGAGGAGGAGAAGTCGTTATCGCTGGCAAGCCGGAAGAAGTCGCAGCATGCGAAAAAAGTGCGACAGGAATTTTTTTGAAAAAATTTTTTCCTGTAGCC
>VHCR01000282.1 GCA_016871655.1 Verrucomicrobiota bacterium | reverse complement strand
GAAAACTGATCAACTTCTTTTTTAGTTCAAGATAATGCAGCAACTGCTCCGCACGCCGCGTGTCTTCGGCAACAACAACATCACACTCGCGCAATACCTCTTCAACACGATGCGAAAGATCACCGAGATTGCCAATAGGAGTTGGAAGAATCGAGAGAGGCTGGAGGGTGGAGGATGGAGGATGAAGGATGTTTTTCATGCCGCTCATTTTGCTTTTTGTTATCTTATGCTAATTCAAAACATGAACAAGCCAAGAAGAGGGAGTTCAAAATTCCTCAAGGATAAACTGCCTCAGAAAATTGCTGAGGTGGATGAAATACAAGGAACCTCGGAGCCCAGAGGCTGAGCGTATAGTAATACGTGAAGACTCGAGCACCGGAGTGACGTCGTAGTTCGCGGCCTCAGTAGAATTTACCATACAATTTTGAAAGGCGCAGGAATTTTCGTGTTGAGCAAGAAGGAAAAGCGAAGCGCTATCTAAAACATAGCGCAAGCGCATGACGACGAAGCTCAGCGCGAAAAGAACAAGCCTTTACCAGCCTTCCGAGACGTGGCTGACTAGATGCTCCGCCATCCGCTGTGCTGCAATCGGATAGTTAATATTTTGATCGGTCACAAGATCAGAATTCAAGTTGTCGGAGTTAATAAAGAAAGGTGTTTGCCCAGTCGCTTTTCCTTTGAGAAGAATCGCACCAGTCACGCGATCTTTGACAACGTACTCAACAGTCAAGACCAGTTCAAATTCGGAAGTTTGAAGAACGTTACTTCCGTAGACACGCATCGGTTGGCGCTGAAGACTAATGATAGTGCCACCCAAAATCGCATCAGCACGATCCGTAGTCTCGATACGATAAGTTCCATCTTGCTGAAATTGTTTTACGACTGCATCAGCAGTCTGAGCTTCCAAGCGAGGAACAACCGTCCCATTTTGAAATGTCGTGACGGCAATCGTATTGATACGCCGCATACTCGAAGGCTTGACCTCACCAAGCGTGTAGCCGCAGCCGGAGAGAAAAAGGGCTATAAATAACAAGATCGTGAAAAGAAAAAATTTCATAGAAAATATTTAACTTTATTAATTCATTGATGACTTTGGCGTCGGCTCAGGAAGTGATTCTGATGTTGATCCCGTTTGCACCTCTTTAACATTCGTCTTCATTTCAGGAACGTTCAATGGCAAGTCTTTCTCTTTGATTAAATTTTTTGAAGGACCATCGTAGTTGGCCAATCCTGCACTTTCCACCTGTGCTTGCATTTTCCTACGAAAAGCAACTTGCTCTCCACTCAATGGTTTCTGCTGACCTGAACGCAAGCCATCTTCACCAACTAAATCTTTCAGCTCTGCCAATCGCGCCTTTGCATCGGAAGCTTCTGGCGTCTGTCCAAATTTACGAATGACTTCGTTATAATAAATCGCTGAAGATTGATAGTTTTTAGAAAAGTCATAAAACCGCGCAATCCTCATGATATCTTCACTCTCGCGGTGCGTCATCGATTTCATGTTATCATTGGCTTGAAATGATTTTTCGTCATTGGGGTATTGCACCAAGAAATCTTCGAAATTATTTTGAGCTTCTTTTAAAGCCGAAAGATCTTGTGATTTTCCTGCCATTCCAACACGCATGTAGACGTAGCCGATTTGGTAAAGCGCCGTGTTGCTAATCGAACTATTCGGATATTTATCGATCAGTTTTTGATAAGCGGCCACAGCCTCATTCCCTTTGCCTTGGCGCTCCAGCGAGAGCCCATAATTAAATTGAACTAGTGGGGCATACTTGCTGTAAGGAGCCGCCGCGAGGATCGCCTGATACATCTCTTCGGCTTTTTCCATCGAGGCATAAGCGGGTACGCCAAAAATTTTAACCTTCCTCCCTTTCAAGTAGGCATTAGCAATAATGACCTGCTCAGCAACCGCATTTTCAAAGTGAGTCGTGTCGGGATATTTGTTAAGGAGCTTGGTGTACTCTTTGAAGCTACCTTCAAAATCTCCTTTTTTCTGAAGCAGCTGCGCAAGCTGGAATTGAGCCTCTGCAGCATTTTTTGAAAAAGGATAGGCTCGCACCAATTGACGATACTGCACAATCGCCTCTTCCGTTTTTCCTGAGGCGACACTCTCTTGAGCAGCAGCAAACTCCACTGAGGCTGGCAGAACAGCTTCTGGAGCTGCTTGGAGAGCCACTCCCAACAACAACCATGCAGTAAAAACTATTTTTTGAAAACCTGGGAAAGAAACAGTCATAACTAAGAAACATCTGTTTTACCTCAACAGCGCCAACAAAGCAGCAAAAAATAAAACCTG
>VHCR01000281.1 GCA_016871655.1 Verrucomicrobiota bacterium | reverse complement strand
ACATCTGCAGTTAGATATTATAATAGTTTTTCTAATGCTGATGAGCTTGCTTATCCTCATCTTTGTAAAGAATTTTGCAGATCCAATCTTGAACAAATAAAAAATCAATCGGCTCGTCGAGCCCTCGACTCTCAGCTAGAGCTACAGTTTTTGGGGCCTCAATTCAATGCTGAGTTGATTCCCACAGCGGAGAGAGTGGCTGATATTCAAGAGATGGCTAGGCTCGCTGAGGCAGGAGTTGATAATTGGAAACAATCTAGCAATCCGATCGTAGCAACAGCCTTTTCTACTAACTCAGGGGGTGAGATGCATATGAGATACCAAAAAAAAAGGTGAGCTATTTGAGCGCCCTCTCTTCTGAGGCGTCAGCATATTTAAAAGAATGTTCTGAACATCTCAAAGATGAAGATGTTCTAACTCTTGTCAGAGTTTTTTTGACATCAAAGTTAGCTGATGCTTCAAGAAAAAAACTAGATGGCGTATGCTCATTGGCTAACATAGGTGGGTCTATTCCTTTTTCTGTTCAGGTAAAATTGCCTCAGTTTTGTGAGGCTTTTAAAAAAGATTTAGAAGCATTTAATAGGCATGCGGAATCCATCAGCATAAGGATTTACAATCTTTTTGAAATGGGGTGGAATGATTGTCAAGAAGGTGATGATCGAAAAATATTATCAGCGATTAAAGCTATTACCTCCATTCGATCTCTTGAGAGCGTTGAGGATTTTCCTACTGAAACAAGCATATCGTGTATGGAAAAATACAACTTAATAAAACTGATTCTATCATGAAAAATTTTTGTGAGTTTATCGCTCTTGATCGAAAAACGATCGGACCAGGTCAGCGCGCATTTTTAGATGATGTCATGTTGAGTCTTAATCAAAGCAATCAACTGATGATTGATGCGATAGAGGCTATCAAAAATAATTTAGCTAATCTTCCAGGAGCTAGACTGGAAGAAGATGCGCCTTTAATAAATTCCTTAAAAAGTTTAGGAGAAACTTGCAATGAAATGTACAACCAGGCTATCGCAGCTATGAATAGTTTTGCTTCCGCTATGGATCAAGAACAACCGCTACAACCTTCTTTCAAAGATTCTTCTTCCTTGATAGATCGGCTGAGGGCTGGAGCAAGAGCTTTTCAGCAGAAAATGCAACCCTCCATGGAGCCAGTCGAAGCAGCATTAGAGCAAGTGAGGGAAGCTAAAAATAATTTTGATCAGGTGTTGCAAAGTCAATTGCTCTAAAGTGAGGCCTTGGCAGTTTGCTTGGCTAGCATTGATAGCAATGGTAATTACAAAAGTAAAAATTCAGAGCCTCATTTTTCTCTCGCTTCTGAAACTCTGAACCTCTTAGACTCGCTAGCGACGGTACAAACTTTTCAAAATCAAAAATTCAAAACACTTAAAACCTAAAAAACTTATGATTCCTCAAGTCTCACGCGGTTGGAGTATTACTATCGGCATTGCTATGATCCTTCTCGGGCTCGTCGCTCTTTCTGATCAAATTGTGGCTACGGCGATGGTTGCTACCTTTATTGGCATTATTCTTCTTTTAGGATGCGCTCTCTCCCTCATTAAGGTTTTTACCATTCACGGATGGAAGAGCCACTTATGGTATGCAATTGTTGCGATTGCTTATGCCGTTGCCGGCTACGTCTTCATCGGACGTCCCTTTGCTGCAGCCGTTGTTTTTACGTTGGTCTTGGGCTGGGCCATTTTAATCGGCGGTATCTTCCGCACTTTTTTGGCGTTTAAACTTCGCCACCATCAAGGAGCAGGTTGGATTCTTTTCAGCGCGATCGTTTCGATCATCTTGGGTGCTCTGATTATTTCTCAATGGCCAGGAACAGGGCTTTATATTTTAGGACTCTTCCTTGGTATTGAGCTTGTCTTTGCTGGAGCAGGTTGGCTCGGTCTCGGTCTTGCAACGAAGAAAGAATAAAAATTAAAAAAAATTAATAGCAGTAAAAAACGCAAAGAAGGATTTTCTTCTTTGCGTTTTTTTGCTGCTGCTCCTCTTCCTTCTCCCTACCTCGAGAACGATGAGCCATTGATGAGCTCTTGAAATTCTGGCAGCGTGTTCAGCTGTTGGAAAATTTGTTCTTGAGCGATTGCTTGGAAGACATTTTTACCGCCAAGTTGCGTGGCAAGGCGTAGATCAGCGAGAGCCTTTTGTTGCTGGCCTAGAATGAGTTCATACTTGGCGATCGTGTAAGGAATGTCCCATTGGTTTGGCTGAATTTTTTGAAGTCGCAGAGCAACTCCGAGTGCTTCTTTGAAGCGGCCTTGAGTCGCATAAAAATTGATCATGTCGCGTAAAAGTTGAGTATC
>VHCR01000280.1 GCA_016871655.1 Verrucomicrobiota bacterium | reverse complement strand
GAGAAGGGAAAATTATTCCATCAAGTCCAATAACGCCAGCAGCCAAAAAGTTTTTTGAGAAGCGGCTACAAGCTCACCAAATTGGGAAAAGTGACGAGCGATTGTTTCTTTGGGCAGAAGCGGTGTTGGGTTCTTGGAGAAAAGAGAATTAACCCGCAAAGAACGAAAAATAAAGAGGAATGGCCAAAAAGAACACAAAGAACACAAAGAAAAAAATCTTTGAGTTCTTTGTGGCTATTTCTTTCTTCTTCTGCTTTCAAGCAAGGCCTCTGGCAGGCCCGTGGTGACCCGTTTCTCTCTGTAGGATTTTCTGAAAAACGGTTGCTAATTCCAACTTTCCTTGGTAAAAGCTGGTTTTACGGCTCGATTAGCAATGAGCTCTCCTTAAGCTTTAGTCGTTGGGGAGAGATTAAGATTGGCAAGAATTCCTTGGAGAGCAGACTCTCCGCTTGTAATAGCATTGCTCGTAGCAGTTCCTGCATTCGTAGCTTCTGCGAGATTTTTTTGAGTGTCTAAGTCAGCAGCTGGATTGCTAGGAGCAGGTTGATTAACTGAAGAAGCCGGTATTGGAATTTGATTACCAACAACAGAAGTCGCAGGAGAAATAGAGTTCATTTTTTTCTAAAAAGTAAAAAATTTTTTTTAAATAAGCGATAAAAAAATAGCCGCAACATACCCAAAAATCATCTTATTCCTTCTATTCCTGTGAGTTTTTTCTGTAGCCTGTAGCCTGTAACCTGTAACCTGTTCGCATGAGCCGCATTCTCGTTCTCTGTTACGAATATCCACCAATCGGTGGCGGTGGTGGGCGCGTGGCTGCGCAGGTCGCTGTGGCATTGGTTGAGAGAGGTCATCAAGTACGTGTTGTGACAGCTGGAATGAATCATCTGTCGCGATATGAAATGATCGACGGAGTGGAGGTGCTTCGAGTGCGTTCCTTTCGACGCCGAGAAGATACGTGCACTGTTTTGGAGATGTTACTTTGGGTGATGGCAGCAACTCCAGTAGCTTTGTGGCAAGCCCTGAGGTGGCGTCCTGATGTGATGCACACACACTTTGCGGTTCCAACGGGAGTTGTTGCCTGGCTGGTCTATCAACTGACGCGTATTCCTTATGTGCTAACGGCGCATTTGGGCGATGTCCCTGGTGGTGTTCCTGAGCAAACAGATCAGCTTTTTAAAAAAATCAAATGGCTGACCGTTCCAATTTGGAAATCAGCAGCGCGCGTGACTGCTGTCAGTAGTTTTGTAGCAGAGTTGGCCCAGAAGGCTTATGGGGTCAAGCCTCAGATTATTCTCAATGGAATCAAATTGCCAAAGCAATCACCGGAAAAGAAAAACACGATTCCACAACTACTTTTTGTGGGCCGCTTGAGTGTTCAAAAAAATCCACTGTTCGCCATTCAAGCTCTAGCTTTATTGGGAGAGCTGCCATGGATGTTGAAAATAATTGGCGATGGTCCACTGGCTGCAGCTGCACGTGAAGAAGTGAAGCGGGTCAAACTTCAAGATCGTATCTCTTTTTTAGGATGGTGTTCGGGAGAGAAAGTAAAGCGCATGATGGAGTCATCGGATCTTCTGTTAATGCCTTCCCTTTCTGAAGGCTTGCCAATGGTCGGGGTGGAAGCGCTTGCGCACAGCCTTGCGATTATTGGGAGTCGCATTGGTGGACTTCAGGATATTCTTCTTGAAGGAAAAAATGGGGCCTCGTTTGAGTTGGTTGCAGGAGTCGCTGGGATGGCTCAAGCCCTAAGGCCTTTTTTAGAAAATCGTGAGCTCTTAACAAAAGCGCAGCAAGCCTCTTGGAATCTTGCTGCCGCATTTGAATGGAGTCAATCCATTGATTTTTATGAAAAAGCTCTAAATCTGTAAATCTACAAACTAAGCTACTATTTCAGCGCCAACTGGATTGTTTTTATCAAGGTGAATATTTGATTCTTTTAAGATTTTATCATCAGTTCGTTGATCGAACTCTACTTCTGCGTTAACGATCGATTGGTCTTCTCTTTCTTGGTTTATCTTGCTCAGAGTGGTTGATTTTCCAGGAGCTACATAAAAGTCAGTTGTAACAACATTTCTACTATTGTAGACACTACTATCAATAGCTAACTGTTTTAAATCTACTCCACCACCGACACCAAGAGAGGTTCCAACGCCGCGATTGCCAGGACCAATGCCGAGGCTACCTCCTCTATTAGAGTCTCCAACTACTCCACCACCGATACCAAGAGAGGTTCCAACGCCGCGATTGCCAGGGCCAACGCCGAGGCTACCTGGTCTTTCAGGATTTCCAACTACTCCACCACCGACACCAAGAGAGGTTCCAACGCCAATATTGCCAGGGCC
>VHCR01000279.1 GCA_016871655.1 Verrucomicrobiota bacterium | reverse complement strand
AGCCCAACAACATGTCGCGGACACACCCGCCTGCAAAATAGGACTTGTGGCCAGCGGCGCGGAGTTTTTGGAGAATCAGTAAGGCTGAAGGCTGAAGGCTGAAGGCTGAAGGAAAGATCATAAAAAGAATTAACCACAAAGAACACAAAGATTACACAAAGAACACAAAAAGAATTTTTTTATAAAAAAAGTCTAGGAGTTTAAAATAAAGAGTCATTCTAATTTACTTTAAAATTTTTTGTAAAAAATTTTATTTTGTGTTCTTTGTGTGCCGCTTTAGCGGCTTTGTGATCTTTGTGGTGAATTCTTTTTTGTAGCTAACTCCAAAGACGTCGGTCCAAACTTCGATAGCTGAGTGCTTCCAAGAGATGTTCGGTTGCAATGCTCTTCGAATCAGCCAGGTCGGCAATGGTTCGAGCGACTTTTAAGATGCGATCGTAAGCGCGCGCACTAAAATTTAAATCGGTGATGGCTTTTCGAAGGAGTTCTTGGGCTTCTGGTTGAAGGCGGCAATGTTCACGAAGTTCGGTGGGGGACATGCGTGCGTTGCAACGCGTTTTTTTATCAGTGACAAAACGCACTTGTTGAACTTGACGTGCTTTAATGACTCGCTCGCGAATGGCTTTAGAAGCCTCTCCCAGCTCGGTGGCAGAAAGTTCGTTGTAAGAAATAGCAGGAGCTTCAACATGCAAGTCGATCCGGTCCAAGAGCGGTCCCGAAATTCGTTGGCGATAGCGTTCATGTTGGAGAGGAGAGCAACGACAAGATCGCTTCAAATCGCCATAGTAACCGCAGGGGCAGGGATTCATGGCAGCGACGAGCATGAAGGCAGCAGGGAAGGTCATTGTTCCCGAAGCCCGAGAAATAGTCACTTTTGCATCTTCCAGTGGTTGCCGAAGAACTTCGAGGGTGGAGCGATGAAATTCAGGAAGCTCATCCAAAAAAAGAACGCCATGATGAGCTATGCTGATTTCTCCGGGAGTGATATTGGCAGAGCCGCCGAGAAGGCCAACGTCTGAAATGGTGTGATGAGGATCTCGAAAAGGACGTTGCGTAACGACCGCAACGTCAGGTGGCATGAGGCCGCAGACACTATGAATCTTCGTTGTTTCCAAAGCTTCTTCCAATGAAAGCGGTGGCATGATCGTTGGAATACGACGTGCAAGCATTGATTTTCCCGAGCCGGGAGGACCGATGAGAAGAATATTGTGTCCTCCTGCAACGGCCACTTCGATTGCTCGTTTGACTTGTTGTTGCCCCTTCACCTCAGAAAAATCGACAGCAAAATTTTCTTGATGCTTCAATAAGGTGGAAGGATTTTCTTGCGCTGGAGATAAAGTTTTTTTCATCGAAAGAAATTCGTAGGCCTCTTGGAGATTTTTTACGCCGTAGACTTCGATTCCCTCAACAACTGCTGCTTCGCGGACATTGGCGATGGGAAGAAGAACAGCTTTTTTTCCTTGTGCTCGTGCCTCCAAGGTCAATGGCAAGGCACCTTTAATCGGGCGAATTTCGCCATTAAGTGCTAATTCACCAGCGAGGTAACAACGCTCCAAACGAGGCAACGTATCTGATTGCGCCTGAGCAATCATTCCAACGGCAATGGGAAGGTCAAAACTCGGTCCCTGCTTTTTGATGTCAGCAGGAGCGAGATTAACCGTGGTTCGTTTAAAAGACCATTCATAACCACTGTTACTAATCGCAGCGGTAACACGATCTCTGCTTTCTCTCACAATCGTGTCGGGAAGCCCAACAACGATGATGGCGGGATCTCCAGAACCCGTGTGAATTTCAATTTCAATTTCAGTGGCATCAATGCCAATGACAGCAGCAGAAAAAATTTTGGTCAACATTTGACCGATGATGATCCCCAAGAACATCTCACAGGTCAAAGAGGAAAGAAAAAATGAACGAAAGAGTAGGTGTTGATGTCGAATATTTTACTTTTTAAGTTCGACTTTCATCCTATTTTATGCCTTTAGAATCACATTATCCAGTTGTCCAAAGCCAGTTTCATCAGTTGATGAATAGCGTTCAAGAGCCTTCTGAGCCTCTTCATGCGGGCTACTATTCTGATGCTGATGGTGAGGAAGAGGCTATTACGGAAATTCATCAGTTAGAAAATAGTAAGGCTGCGCAAATGCTTAACCTTAATATCAAACACCGCGTTTAATCAAAATAGGGGTCGGTTCCAGATAATGCATATTTTGGTGCCACACTATGATATTTGGTGCCAGTTCATAATATAGTTTATTAAATTGAAAAGGGCACGCGATAAGCTTGCTCTTTTTCCTTAGAACTGCGTTCTCAGATCTCACGTTATCTTCGGATAGCGCTTCGATCTTCGGCCTTGTTCTAAGAAAAAATTTCA
>VHCR01000278.1 GCA_016871655.1 Verrucomicrobiota bacterium | reverse complement strand
CCCTGATGGATACAGCGTCAGGCTCGGATTGCTCCTCGGGCGGTATGGAGCATACAGCCGTCGTCGCAACCCATCGCCTTCCTTTTCTGCATCAGGATTCGCGGCGCCTCGCGACGAATCAGTATGAAATTTGCGGGCTAGAAGATCCTCATGAT
The DNA here is from genome assembly GCA_016871655.1 of Verrucomicrobiota bacterium. Taxonomy (GTDB): domain Bacteria; phylum Verrucomicrobiota; class Verrucomicrobiia; order Chthoniobacterales; family UBA6821; genus CAIWMF01. The sequence continues at coordinate 2,224 of VHCR01000278.1, read as the reverse complement.
CGCATTCCTTGTTTTCACATTGCAGGGACGAATGGAAAAGGTTCTGTCTCCGCATTTGCGGCCTCGATTTTAAAAGCAGCTGGTCTGCGCGTCGGCTTGTACACTTCTCCTCACTTAGTTGATTTTCGAGAACGAATTCAAATTAATGGAGAAATGATTTCTCAGGAAGATCTTGAGAAGGGGATCAAGAGACTGCAAGCAGCGACACAAACAGGGAAAGAAATGCCGACCTTTTTTGAGCTGACGACGGCTTTAGCTTTTGATTACTTCGCTCGGCAACAATGCGATGTCATCGTTTTGGAAACAGGGCTGGGCGGGCGTCTCGATGCAACAAACGTTGCGAGCAATAAAATTGCTTGTGCCATTACGCCAATTAGTATGGATCATCAAGCATTGTTGGGTTCCACGCTCTCTGCGATCGCGCGCGAGAAAGCCGGAATCATACGCGCAGGAATTCCCGTTGTGACAAGTCCACAGCCCGAAGAGGTAATGAACGTGTTGCAGGAAAAAGCAAAACAACTTTACGCTCCGTTAGAAATTATTTCAGAACCTATTTCTCCAGAAATTCCATTGGGCCTTCTCGGATCTTACCAACGCTGGAATGCAGCGGTGGCCTTAGCATTAGTTCAACAAGGCCCGTGGAAACTCTCTCCAGAGGCCATTGCCGAGGGATTGGCAACAACTTCCTGGCCGGGACGATTTCAACGTTGGAAAACAAAAAATGGACAAGAAATGATTCTCGATGGCGCTCACAATCCAGCTGCGGCTGAGCAGCTCGTGGCAACGTGGAAAGAAGTTTTTCCAGGGCAAAAATGTGAGCTTATCTTTGGAGCGCTCGCTGATAAAGAAGGAGAGGCGATGCTGCGTATTTTGGAACCGATTTCAGCCTCCATCAATCTCGTTTCGGTTCATTCTCCTCGAACAAGTTCGCCTGCTGAATTGCAAAAAATCCTCCCCTTAGCAACCACCTTTTCCTCGTTGGAGGAGGTTTTTAAGAAAAAAAAATTTTTTGTAGACAAGATTTTTGGTTTTTCTACTGACCTCCAACCTCCTGTTTTACTTACTGGATCACTCTTTCTTGTCGGAGAGGGTCTTGCTCTCTTGCAAGGGAGATCACATTCCTCTTTCTCGCAGTAAAAAGCAGACTCTGGAGAAGGGGCAGATCGAGTCAACTTTTTTAATTATAAAAAAGTGATTTCTTCTGCTTGCGGAGAGATTTCTTAGATGCGAGATTATTCATCTCAAAAATCAAAAATCAGCCGTTATTTTAGCACTCTTTTTACCACTAATAGCATAATTGCTGTGAAGATTGTCTAGATATTGTGCTTTTTGACCTTTGTCTCACTCGTTATCGCTTTTGTTGGCATAACGTGGGAGTCCCCTCATTAACATTTAACCTATTTATTTTTATGACATCTCAACAACTTTCTTTAAATGAAGTCGACCCTCTTGCTAACAAAAGATTTGAAGTCTGCAAGCGCGATGGCCGCATGGAGACTTTTGACCAGCAGCGGATTATTTTAGCAATCGAACGTGCTTTTAAAGCCGAGCGTGATTTGGTACCAGACGACTTTTTAGGCCAAGAAGATCAGCATGCTGTTAATTTTATCAGCGATGAAGTGGTGCAACGTTTGATTTCTCGAGCCATGCGTGGTGAGACGCTCGAGATCGAATTGGTACAAGATGCTGTCGAGGTAGCCTTGATGAAAAAGGGACATCATGCGATTGCTCGTCGTTACATTATTTATCGGGAAGATCGACGTAAGGCTCGGGCGCTTCGCAACGATCAATCGATCGATGATTCCTCGGGAAAAGTTTATGTCACCCTGCGCAATGGACATCGGGAATTACTCGAGCCGCAACGGATTAAACGTTCTTTTATTCGTGCGTGCCGCGGCTTTGAAGAGCGATGCGATAGTCGCTCCATGGCCGAAGAGACCTTGCACAATCTCTACGACGGTGTTCGCATCGATGAAATTGAAAAAGCGATGATTTTTTCGGCGAAGACGCGCATTGAAATAGATCCGGCTTACGGCTACGTCACAGCCCGACTCCTTCTAGAATCGATCTATCGCGAGGTGATTCCTGCATTTAAGCACTATCATGATCTCAACATCGTTCACGCAGCTCATTTTACAAACTATTTGGAAGAGGGGATTCGCGAGGGACGTTTGACTCCAGCGCTTCGGGAGTTTGATTTGAAGCGCTTGGCAGCGGCAATGAA
>VHCR01000277.1 GCA_016871655.1 Verrucomicrobiota bacterium | reverse complement strand
GCATCCATGTTTTCGATATTTAACAGCGCATGTAATAAACCACTATCTCTAATATAAGTTTTTGGAGATTTGATCATGCGCTTTCCAACGTTGCTGTGGTAAGGCAAAAGACGTCTGATGAGAAGTAAATCTTTTAACAAGCCAACATAAGTCATAATAGTAGGAACACTTACAACAAGCCCTGAAGCAAGACGGGTAGCATTGAGTAGAGTTCCTTGATTATGAGCAAGCATCGTCCAAAATCGTCCCAAAACTTCCGAAGGAATACGTGGTCCAAATTGAGGAACATCTCGTTCAAGATAAGTACGGATAAAGTTTTCTCTCCAGCAAAAGCTTTCATTATTATTTTGCGCTAGAAAACTTTCTGGAAAACCACCGCGAAGCCACAAAGCATCTCTATTTTCTCTAGTTGATCCAACTTCTAAAACAGAAAAAGGTCCCAGTTCGATATATTCAATTCTTCCAGCTAAAGTTTCACTTTGTTTTAACAACTCCATTGAAGCAGAGCCCAAAATTAAAAAACGACCGACTCTTTTTCCGCGACGACGCCCCTGATCAATCAAACCTCTCAATGTTGAAAAAATTTCTGGCACATAATGAATCTCGTCCAAAATGACAAGGTGATCTTCGTATTGTTGAAGAAAGAGCTCAGCTTCTTCCAATTTGACTCGATCACTTTTTAATTCTAAATCGAGATAAAGAGATTTTCTTTTTTTTGCCAGCTCAAGCGCCAAGGTTGTTTTTCCAACCTGACGAGGTCCTAACAAAGCCACAACAGCTTGTCTGGATAATGATTCCTCTACTTTATCGATATCTTCACGTCCTAGCATCCTAGTAAATTTAAAGTAACACTTTAAATTTACAAGGATTGTTTAATGGTTTATGGATTTTACAAGTTTAAGTTGTAATTTTGTCTTTGTTTTACAGACAATCCCTCAATTACTTTTGTCTTCATAGCTGAAGAAAGAGTCAACCTTACTGGATTGGGCACCATTTTTAGCATTTTTTTAGCAAAGGAACGAATTTTAACACCCTGTCTTTTGATTGGATGCATCGATCTTAATTTTTGAGGTATCGAAGAAAGATCTAATCTTTCAGCAGGATAGGAGAGGTCTATCTTTTCTGGCACAATTCTTTTCCCAGATTTTTGTTCAAAAATTGCTTCTTGATTAACCAAAGCAATCACATTTTTGTTGTAAGAAGGCATTAGTTCTTTCGCGTCCAAAACCCCAACTCTCAAACTTGAGTGCCTAGCCCCAGCAAGCAAATGATTCTTATCAGGAGTATGAATAAAACAACTCATTCTCCCTCTAGAAGTCGCAACATAAGCGGCTTTTTCATCAAGCTTAGTAGCGGCTACAACAACATGATCAGCCGTCTTTCCTTGAGACTTGTGAGAAGTAACCACGTAGCCATGAGTAAACTGGCGATATGTTGAAGGAACAACTAAGCCATCTTTCATCACGATAGTTCCATCAGTTTGAACAGACTCGACGATTGCAATTTTTCCATTGATCAACCCATTTTTTCTATCGTTTGCTTGAAGAAGGATTTTGTCGCCTGGGGAAACCTCTATTTGACGCTTTAAACCAACATCAAAGGATACAGCTTGTTTCAATGGAAGCTCATAACCACCAGACAGCACAACCGTCGCATTATTTTTTTCATCAGAGCCAGACTCAACCCTCTCTACAACATAAGTCACTCCCTTTTCTAATTTTCCAATCTTCTTACTTGGAGTAACAACATAACCTTCCTTGTAATTTGAAATTTGCTCCCTTTGCCGTTTAGTCCATTGCAAGGAGCTAACGACATCCATCACAACTCCATCTTTCAGAACAGCTCGCTCTTTCAATCCACTTCTAATCCTATCAGTGAAAGCAAAATTTTCTTTCCAGGTTGGAGCAACAGCAATGACTTCATCCATCTTCACACCGAACTCCGACCTTTCTAAATAATCTTTAGCAGCGTTTTTGAGATATTCAGCACCACTTTCATTAATCCAACCCATCTTATCAAACTCCTCCAAAGCCTCAGCTGAACGTCCCTGAGCCATCAAGCCAATCGCCTCGCGATATTCTTCAGGAATTTGCCTACGAATTTCCTTGAGCTCATTACTTTTCATCTTGGAATGTGTTTCCAAGAGACGCAAGAAGTCCCCAGCCTCCACCGAAACGTGTTGCTTAGAATCTCCAACTAAAACAATCCTTTGCCATCTTGTTTGAGCGAGCTTCAATACCTCATAACCTTGTTTTGTTGACTTAAGGCCAGACTCATCAATGACAATCACAGCATGATGCCATGGCTCCTGTTCTGCCTTAGCCAAATACTCGCTAACCGTTGTAGCATTTAAAAAGCCTTCCTTCTTCAAAACATCAACCGCCGAAGCAGTAGGAGCCAAATAAA
>VHCR01000276.1 GCA_016871655.1 Verrucomicrobiota bacterium | reverse complement strand
CAAGTTCTTACGAACTTGCTTCATTTCTTCTTCCAACTTTTCTACTTCTTCCAAAATATTCCAACGAGTATTCCATCGTTGTTGTACGTTGGAATGAGCCTGTTTCAGCCAATCAGAATTTGTTACTCGTTTCATGACTTGTTCCAAAGCCGTGAGAGGATTGGTTGCCGTAACTTCATTTGTTGGAACTACTGTTGTGCTAGCAAGCTCAACTTGATGGGGTTGATACAACCGCATAACTCGGCCTTGGGCTTCAAGCTGGTTTAGAAAATAAGGAGGGGGAAGAATAGCTTCTATCTCTTCTGGAAGCCTTATTTGATAATCCTGTTCATGAAAGATTGGCAACCAATGGTCTCTCCATGCTTCTTGATCTACCCGTAACTTTAACTTAGCTCGCTTATACTTCGCCATGATAAGCTCTTTATAAAGATAACAACATTGAGAATGTTGCCACAAAATTTCTTTAGCATCACTCTCTGCATCTCGAGCTTGTTCTAAAGCTATTTTTTGAGAAGAGAAGTCTGAGTACATCTTGCAAAGAAGATTAAGATTCTCTAAGAACGAGTCTATCTTGTTGTGACAAGCCACTAGATCCGTATTACGAAGCTCGATTATCAGGGAGATAAGTTTTTGAATCTTTTCTTTGACATCCTCTAGGCTTTGATTTTGTTTTTCATCTCTCAATATTTCTTCAAACTGAGTCACTTTATCAGCAGCTCGGTTAGCGTCATACTTAGCTTGATGATACTTCAAATATAGTGTGTTTAAGATCTCATTTTTTTCTGACTTCAGTTGAAGAAATTCTTGTTTTACTGCTTTGATCCGTGCTTGCCATGCATCACTGCCAAGCTTGCGAGCCTCTCGCAAATGGCTTTCTCCAAACTTTATTAATTTTCCAACTTGAGCATTATCAGAAGTGATCAGCTTACTCCATCTTTCCCATTCAAATACCTCCCAACTTTTTTGTGGAGAAAGCTGTTTAAGTAATTCAAAAGTTTTTTTCCGATCTTTCTGCTCCGCTTCACTGACTGCTTGCTTAATATCAGAAATATCCTTCAAGTCCTGATTAGCACGATTGAGCCTCTCTTGATGATTTTGAAGAACATACTCTTCGTGCAAAACTTGAGCGGCAGTCTCGTTAAATTGTGCCCAAGCTTTATTAAATAGCTCCGCAATCTCTCCTATTATTGCTATTCCCCCAGCTGCCCCTTGAACATTAGGGTCAGGAATATTTTGAAAAATACTTGCAAGCTTAGAAGTACATTCCGCAATTTTACTAAGTATTGTTTTTTGCCTCTCCTCTTCTGTATTGGTTAACTGCGCTCGTTTTAATCGTTGCTCAGACAACTCGACTGTTTGAAAACTGCTCTGCAATTCTTGGTAAGAAGAAGTTAGCTGTTTCAATGCTTCATCTAATTTTCTCAAATATTCATCGGCTTGATTGTAATGAGTTTGATTTTCGGGAGTGCGGCCTACTTGTTGGATCAATGCTTCCTTGGCCTGATTATACAAGAGTTGTTCTTCTCGAGTCAGCCCCCTCTCTTCGGCGGCGTCCTCATTTGCGAGAGCCTGATCAACACCACCCAATTCCATACCTCGACTCTCTCCTGATGATCTGTCATTGCTATCAGTTGCTCTGCGAGGTTGATTTGTTCTCTCTCCAGCACTCAAAGGATTTCCTCCTTCACGTGCTTGACGATCACTCTCTTTTGTCTCCATTGGAAATCCTTGCAATGAAGTAGTCGATATTGCCGATACAATAAAGAATAACGCTGCTAAGCAATCTATTTTTTTCATTCTCAATTACTCTCAGGAGAGGAGCATTTTTAAAAATATTGTATCATCTCAAAAATTCCGGGTAGGAGCCATTAGCGAGAAATGAGAATTGAAAGAATATCTTGAAGAGAGGCAGAATTCAACAAGTAGTTGGGAGCATCGCTCGTTGACGAATTGATGAGATGAGCCAATCATGGCATTGTATATTTTTTGGCGATTTGATCGTAGATTCAGCTGGGTTATTATGGAGTGGTATGAAAAGGGGTCAAAAGGAAAAGGGGTCAGAAAAGAAAAGGGGTCAGAAAAGGGGTCGGTTCCGGATAATGCATATTTTGGTGCCATAGCATTAGTTTTTTCGTAATCGTTCTTTACTCAATCGATCGCCTTTACCGCGCAGCTTTTGAACAAAGCCCCCCTCTTTTGGAAGAAACTCTCCCAAGAGCAGGCTATTTTTAGAATTTCTATAGGAGAAGAAATCAAAATGAGGCTATGGCGAGAGCCTTGTTTTTTATCACAACAATTTGATAAAGAGAACGATTTGCAAAAAATCGAAAATTTCACTTTCCGGGTGTCATCATAGCACCCCCCTCAACAAACGAAGCGCTAGGGGCATTTGTGAGCGTTTTTTTGTAAGGGAGTT
>VHCR01000275.1 GCA_016871655.1 Verrucomicrobiota bacterium | reverse complement strand
AGAAGATTGCGTGATCGAAAGCTTGACTTACTTAACGACGGAGAACGTTCCTGAGTCTCCTTTTTCAAAGCATTCCATCGTTGATGTCCGCTGCCTCGATAATCATGGCCGCCATTTTATTGTGGAGATGCAGCTACAATGGATTAATGATTTTGTAAAAAGAATGCTCTTTAATACGGCTGCAACTTACGTTAAGCAGCTTAAAAAAGGAGAGCTCTACCAAAACCTAAGTCCTGTTTATGGCTTGGCTTTAATTGATGATACGTTCACTGCCGAGCAAGAATGGTTTCATCATTATCGGATGACCAATGTCAAGGACGGGAGCAAGAGTCTTGATGATATTCAATTGGTTTTGATTGAACTACCAAAACTCAAACCAACAAAGATTGCAGAAAAACGTCTGGCAATTTTATGGCTCCGTTTTTTAAAAGAGATCAATGAAAAAACAGAAATTGTTGATCCAAGCCTTTTGGAAGTTGATTCTATCCGGGAAGCCCTCTCACTCCTCGAAGTCACTGCCTATAACAGCGCTGAACTTCTTGCCTATGATAAAAGTTGGGATGCTGTTAGTTCTGAAAAAACTTTGTTAACTGGAAAATACGAGCAAGGAAAAACTGAAGGCAGAGCTGAAGGTGAAATGAAAACCAAATTAGAAATGGTTCGTAATTTTCATCACCTTGGGGTTTCTGTAGAGCAGATTTCGATAGCTACTAAACTTTCTTATCAAGAAGTTCAGAAGATTCTAGAAGGCAAAAATCATTTCTCGCCTTAATCTTCTTTAAATAGCTGCTCTAGCTGCTAAACAATGAGGGAGTGACGACTGCAACTCCCAACTTTTTAGAAAACTTTGCTTTGAGCAGAAGCTTTGCCTTGGGTAAAAACTTTTCTTTAGCCGCTAAAAAAGAAATTTCTCATCTTACCCCAAACCCCATTCTAAGAGCTTCCGAGAGCCTTGCTACTGCCTTCCTCCAAACTCTTGGAGTCATCCTTCTTTTCTTTCTCCTTCTGCAGCCGCTTGAACCCTGGCCCTCAAGACCAAGCTTTCAAAATCACACCTGGGAACAAACCTTTCCTTCCGCAACATCGCACCTAGAAAAAACAACCTACGCCTACGATGCTGCATCGGGATCATCCCTTTATTGCAACGGTGATCCAGTTAATGGCTTGGATCCCGATGGAAGGTGTGTGGAGGGGTACAATGCTGGCTGGGCTAATGGAAATGGAAGTTTTGCTGGAACGTATGATTCATCACAAGCTAGCAGTGAGATTGGGTATGGCGCGGGTTGGCTGGTTGGTGGTGCTTTGGGGGATGTTAATGTAATGGTGGCAAGACCAGTAGCAGCATTGACATATGGAGCAGCTGAATTGATCGATTCGGGAATTAATGCTACTGAGCAAGCCATCGGTCTTCCATCAGGATCAATCGTCGCTGCTAGCTTTGCATTCGGACCAGAAGTTGGATTGCCAATGACGGGGTTGAGAGCATTGGGAAGTGTGGTGAGGAGCGGAAACACAGTAGCAGAAGCAACAGGTGAATTTTATAGCGTTGCTTTTGAAACGAAGCTTAGTTCGACATCTTATCCTGGAGCAACAAGGTATATGCACTTCAAAGAGGCTAATACTGCTCTTGATGCGGCAGTGGAAGCTGATCCTACTTTTGGTAAGCTAGGAATTAGTATTCCAAAAACATCTACTGGATCAATTCTTGGCAAATCACCTGAAAATTGGGTTTGGCATCATGATTCGGAACCAGGTGTAATGCAGTTAGTTCCAAAAAACCAACATCCTAATATTCCTGGAGGTATATTCTGGGAAACAATGCATCCTGGAGGAGATGGAGGATATTCTATCTGGGGAAAATAATCTTAATTCTATGAAGTTAATTGATCTAGTTGCTTACTTTAGGCATGGAGGAACATTCGAGAATTTCTGTAGAACGAATGGACTCAATCCTGAATCTGAAGTCATAGAAATTTATGCACAGGAACCTGTTGGTTTAGAATCTCAACTTGGATTTTTTCCTATTGAAGAAACAAAAGGTCGAGCTGAATTTCTGTCAGACGGTATTAAATATCACACACTTTTTGATTTTTATTATTTTTTAGATGCTATTGAAGATGTAATTAGCAAGAAGATTATTCTCAAAGATTCTGAGCTTGCACAAACACTACTGTCATACGCATTAAAAGATGCATAACGGGGTCGTAAAGAGGCTAGCTCCGTTATTGTAATAATTTGGTGCCATAGCATTTATTTTTTGAAGCCTAGAGAAGGGGTCGGTTCCGGATATTGCATATTTTGGTGCCAGTTCATGATATTTTTAGTTGTGCTGAAAAGCTGATTTTTCCTAGCTCTGGAGGTGTTTATCTTTAAGACGAATGAAAAAATTCAAACTTTTTCGCCATGAGTTTCAAATTCATGTTGAGCTTGAAGTAGGTCTCGCTCTAGAAGTGGC
>VHCR01000274.1 GCA_016871655.1 Verrucomicrobiota bacterium | reverse complement strand
AAGCAGTTCCTGAGAGAGCGCCGAGCATGATGGTTTTTTTCATGTCATCTGTAACATGGTCTTCCCAAAAGTTTGTTCGAGACTGTGCTATTTTTTCTTCTTCAGTGGCAATAAATGACAGAAGGTTCTTCGCTGTTAGAAAGGGGCGTTGGCTAAATTGATGATCAAAGCGTTTAAGAATAGCCTTAGCTCGATTTTGAGTAATAGGGATTCCATGTTGAGTAGTGGAAAAAGTGATTAGTCTTTTTTCAACGGCTTCTTTTGCGTGTTGTATGCCAGCGCTCAGTTCTTTTTGGTTAATCGCTTCTAGGGTTTCTGTGGTAGGGGCGATTGCATCTGGTAAAAAAGGGTTAAATCCAAAAACATTCTCGTTCCATTTAAGCGGCTCATCCTGACGAGCGGCCTGCAACTTAGCCATGAATGTTTCTATCGATGTCAGCGGGCTTAAAAAATGACTTGAATGAATCGAGTCGATTGTTTGAAGGAATTGTTGGACATTTTTAACAGATAAGCCAAGCCGAAAGGTTTTTTGCATTGAAAAGTGAGTGTCAAAAAGTCCAACAGCCTGCATTCCATATTTTCTAGCAAGAGCAAATCGAATTAAGTTCATGCCATTAGTCGATTTTTTTGGATTTTGATCACTTGGAGTAAGGGCTTCTGATAAGCTCTCTTTAGTTTCTTCAGAGGCTGCTGCTGTTCCTTGTGTTGGAAGTAGAGCAGCAGTTTTACTCAAGATAATTTTCCCATTTTCCCCTGTAATAATAGCATCAGCATGACATTCATTTAGTAATTTAAGGGCGCTTAAAAAACTCAAGGGATTTTGTGGTGCTGCTATACGATCGGCTATTGGAAATTCTGGATTGGTAAGAATGCCTTTCAGTTGTTCTAATGCAGGGTGACTGGCTCTATTATTTTGGAGAATCGAATTGAGCTCTTCAAGATCTGCCTCAATAGACTCTTTCAAGTCAACTAAAGAACCAGCTTCCGTTTCAATCATCAGCTCATTTTCAATTTGTGAGTAAAGGAGCATGGTTCTCTCCAGGGACTTTTTAACGGCTTCTTTTTGCTGCAAGCACATTTCAAAATTTCCTTTATCCTCATTACGTATAGATTGTTGAAGATTAGAAGCCCTATCAAGATCTGTTGATATCTGTATTACTTCTGATTGAAGTTCCTGTATCATATCGGTAACAGCAGTAAGGGCTGCTGCTGGTGATTCCGCTTCTGCAAAAAGAAAGCGAGTTCTTCTATTCTCAAAAGATGTTCTGAGATCTTGAAGCTTGGGGTCACTGGATATTTGTTGAAATAAAGCATCCAAGCTCTCCTTTGCAGTAGTGATATAAAAAGGAGTATGGCACCCAAGCATTAGCTGTTGTAGTTTCTGAACAAGCCCGGCGGTTTTAATAATCTGGTTGACGATCTTTTGCTTTTCGTCAATGTCTTGAGATATAGTAAGTTTTTCTTGCAGAGTGGTAATGATTGAATTACCGCTCGTTTCAGTTTGATCGATGAGTTGTTGTACTATATTTTCACCTCCATTTTCTAAAATAACATTACGTTGTGGTAGTCTAGAGCGGGCTTGTTGAGAGAAGATGCGCAATGCTTCAGTTTCTTTCGTAGCTGAAGCGATAAGAGTTTTAATGGAATTATGCTGTTCTTCATTTCTTGTCTGTTCGTTAAAACGATTCGCGCTCTCTTTGAATAGATCTTGTGCTTGAGTGCGTAGCGATATTGAGGCCTCTCTGGCTCGCAAAAGATCTTCACTAGAGAGTTCACGATTTAGATTCGTATGATTAGCGCCAATAATGATAGATGTAAGCAAAGATGCCTGACTTTTAGGATTAATCTCTCCAGCATGGACAATTACCCATGGTTCACTAAGGCTATCTTCTCTTTCTGCTAAAGTATTATCTCGTTCGATGGCCGCGGTTTGAGAGCCTCTTTGATCGGTAGCATTACCAGGTTCTGGTCTTTTTTCGCTGGAACCCCACCAGCCGAATAGCATAAGTGGCGAACTTATTTCAACGTCGTTAGGTGCTGTGCATCCGAGCATATTATTTGCTGATGCTGGTGAAAGTTTCCCATGGGCCAAGGAAGTGCTAAGTAAGACAACTGCCAACAAAAGAAAAAGCAGCATGGTTTTCATAGCAAGAAGAGTATCAAAACCTATCTAAAAGCTTCAATAAGTTCTTCGTTGTTATAAAAATTAAAGATTATCATTGCTGTCCAAAACAATTTTCCAATTTGAAATAAGAAACTTTTTCATTATTACAAACAGAGTTGAAACCTTGAAATATTGAAGCGTTGAAGAAATTTCATTTTGCTGCCCCTTCAACGTTTCAACCGAACTATAGTGTATTAAATTGAAAAGGGCATGTTAGAAGCGCTGAAATTTTTTCTTAGAACAAGGCCGAAGATCGAAGCGCTATCCGAAGATAACGTGAGATCTGAGAACGCAG